>JAFGMN010000265.1 GCA_016927515.1 candidate division CSSED10-310 bacterium
AATGCATATCTTGTTCAGGCTGATGGAGCGGCCCTGCTCGTGGATGCTGGTTTCAGCGGCAAGGAAATGAGTGAGCGCCTTGACCGGCTCGGCTCGGATCTACACCGGATATCGGCCCTGCTGATCACCCATGAGCATGTCGATCATGTCCGGGGAGCCGGTGTGTTGGCCCGTCGGTACCATCTTCCCGTATATGCCACGGAAGGCACATTTCGCCACGGACGGGCTCGAATGGGTGTCCTCTCCCGGACAATCGAAATCTGCGGTGGTACAGCTTTTACTGTCGGCCCGTTCCAGATTCAGCCGTTCGATATATCCCATGATGCGGCGGAGCCCGTCGGGTTTGTTATCGATGATGGAGTATGCCGGATCGGCATCTGCACGGACTCCGGGTGCGTGACCCACCTGATGCGTTCAAAATTGCAGAATTGCCGGGCCCTGGTGCTTGAAACGAATCATGATTCCAACATGCTTCTGGCCGGTCCTTATCCGTGGGAATTGAAGCAGCGCATCCGGTCCCGCATCGGTCATCTGTCCAATGACGATGCATGCCGGATTCTACAAGAATTGTGGCATCCCGGCCTGAACCACGTGTTCCTGGCGCATCTGTCCAGGGAAAACAATCTTCCAGAACTCGCCCGGCTCGCGGCTGACGAAGCCCTCGTATCCGCTGGCTGTGCCAATGGTGAAACACGCCTCCATGTGACATCACAGGACAGAGTTTCCGAACTGATCGATCTGTGATGAAATACCCGGATAAGTGAGGATGATGCATGATTGAACGGTATTCTCGTCCCGAAATGACTGCCATCTGGTCCGACGACAGCCGATATGCCCGATGGCTTGAAATCGAAATCCTGGCGTGTGAAGCCCGGGCGGCGGCGGGATTTATGCCGGCGGATGCGGCCGGACGGATACGGCGGAATGCCCGGATTTCGGCCGATGCCGTTACCGAAGTGGAAGAAGTGACGCGGCATGATGTGATCGCGTTTGTGACGGTTGCCGGGGAGAGTCTCGGTGCGGATGCATGTTATTTTCATGAGGGATTGACGTCTTCGGATATTCTGGATACGTGCCTTGCCACCCAGCTCCGGGATGCCGGCACCCACATCGTGGACGATCTGATCCGGTTGCAGTCGATCACCCATGCCCTGGCATTGCGCTATAAAACCACGCTGTGTATCGGCCGGACCCATGGGATCCACGCGGAACCCATCACGTTCGGACTTAAATGTGCCGGCTGGCACCAGGAAATCGACCGGGCCATCCGCCGGATGCGGACGGCGGTGGAGGAGATCAGTGTGGGGAAACTGTCCGGTGCGGTCGGAACATATGCGCATCTGCCGCCGGAGGTTGAATCTCACGTGATGCAGGCACTTGGTCTACGGGCGGAGCCGGTGGCGACGCAGGTGGTTCAACGGGATCGCCACGCGGCGTTCATGTGTGCGATGGCCCTGGCCGCATCGGCGGCGGAACGCATTGCGCTGGAAATCCGGCATTGCCAACGTTCCGAGGTCCGGGAACTGGCAGAACCGTTTGGAAAGGGGCAGCGGGGATCCTCTGCCATGCCGCATAAAAAAAACCCGATTCTCTGTGAAAACATCAGCGGTTTGTGCCGCTTGGTCAAAGGATACGTTACCCAGGCCCTGGAAAATGTTGCACTATGGCATGAGCGGGATATATCGCATTCATCGGTGGAGCGGGTTATTTTGCCCGATGCGACCATTGCGCTGGATTTTTTGCTGGACCGGTTGCATCGGGTGTTGTCCGGGTTGACGATCGATACCGGTCGAATGCGGGACAATATCGATCACTTGCACGGTCTGATTTTTTCGCAGCGGGCGTTACTGGCGTTGACATCTCGGGGTGTTTCGCGGGATACGGCCTATTCGCTGGTGCAGCGGAATGCGCTGAAGACGTGGGAGAACGGTGTTCCGTTTCGCGAGCAGCTGTTGAACGATGCAGATGTGATGGCGATCTTGTCGCCGTTGGACGTCGATGCCGTATTCGACATGGCGGCATACACGGTGCATATCGATACGATTTTTCATCGTGCCGGCATTCTGGAATAGAACGGTTACGGGAGAGAGGTTGGTTGTGCGCGAAGGTATAAAGGACGAATGTGGTGTTTTTGGAATTTTCGAGCATGCGGAAGCGGCGTCGATGGCGTATCTGGGACTGCATGCGTTGCAGCATCGCGGGCAGGAAAGTGCCGGCATTGTCACGACGGATGGTGAGCAGTTTCATTCGTATCGTGGCATGGGGCTGGTAGCGGATGTTTTCAATGAGGATATTTTGTCTCGCTTGAAAGGGCGGACGGCCATTGGGCATGTACGGTATTCCACCGCGGGGTCATCCCATCTCAAAAATGCGCAGCCGGTGGTGGTTTCGTGTTGGCGCGGATCGCTGGCGTTGTCGCATAACGGTAACCTGGTCAATGCCCGGCATTTACGGGAAACCCTGGAACTCAAAGGATCGATTTTTCAGACGACGAATGATTCGGAGGTCATTCTTCATCTGATTGCGAAAACACGGGAAAAAGATCTTCTGGACGCCGTGATTGCTGCGCTTGGTCGAGTGAGCGGTGCGTATTCGCTGCTGCTGATGAGCCGGGACAACCTGATCGGTGTGCGGGATCCCCATGGATTCCGGCCGCTGGTATTGGGTGAGAAGGACAACTCGCCGGTGCTGGCTTCCGAAACGTCGGCGTTGGATCTGATTGGTGGGCGAATCGTGCGCGAAGTGGAACCGGGAGAGGTGATTTTTATTGACCGGGAGGGAATCCGGTCGATGTTCCCGTGGGGAAAGCAGCGGTCGGCGTTTTGTGTTTTCGAGCAGATCTATTTTGCGCGGCCGGATTCGATGATATACGGAACGTCGGTCTATGAGGTGCGGAAGCGGCTAGGCCGTCGACTGGCGCGTGAGAATCCTGTATCAGCTGATCTCGTGATACCTGTTCCGGATTCGGGTATCGTCGCGGCGATCGGTGCGGCGGAGGAGTATGGGATTCCGTTCGAGATGGGTCTGATCCGCAATCATTATGTCGGGCGGACATTTATCGAGCCGAGGCAATCGATTCGCGATTTCGGTGTCAAACTAAAGCTGAATCCAGTCCGTCCGATCATCGAGGGTCGGCGGGTGGTGGTCGTCGATGATTCCATTGTCCGCGGAACAACGAGCCGCAAACTGGTTCGCATGATACGGGATGCCGGTGCAGAGGAGGTCCACCTGCGAATTTCTTCACCGCCCATTGTTGGGCCGTGCCGATATGGTATCGACACGCCGACGCGGGAAGAGCTGATTGCAAACCAAAAATCTGTTGAAGAAATACGACGGTATGTGGGAGCCGACTCGCTTGGATATCTATCGGTGGACGGCATGATGGAAGCGGTGGGAACGCCGCCGGGAAATCACTGTCTCGCCTGTTTCAATCTCGAATATCCGGTCGACATCAGCCACGATATGCCGCTTGATCATTGATCCGTCAGCGTCCGTATCCGAACTCCCAAACATCGATATTGCTGGTCAGGCCGTGCATGCCCGGATCGCAGCAAAATCCGATAAACTGGATTCCGGAAGCGGATCCGATACCATCCGGCCATGTGAACGGTGGCAGGACCTCGATGACGGTATATCCGGTGGACAGGCTATATCGATAGCTGTCGATCCCCTCCTCGATCGGTATCCATGACGGCGCTGTCCAGTACATTCCCGCGACATCCAGAACGATGAGAACGGGCACGTCGGGTTGTGTATCCTGTGGGTTGATGATCACGGCGGTCAGCGAACACGTGCTCCCCGGTGTAAAGTATTCGGCCGGCATGGCCAGTGTCATCGATAGCTTGTCGGGTGTCGGTGTCGGGGATGGGGTCGGAGTCGAAGTGGGGGTATGTGTGGGTGTCGGGGATGGGGTGAAGGTCGGAGCGATGATGGTGAAATCGGCGGTGCTGGTATCGGAAGCGCTGTTAAAGGATGCATCGAATGCTGTGATTCGGATCCGGCATTGGCTGGAGTGAACGAGCGGCACGCTCCACTGGAATATCCCGGGGTTTCCCTGAACGGCGGCGATGACAACGGGCCAGGTCGCGCCGGAATCGGGGGAAAGGGCCAGGTCGCAGGCATCGACATATTCGTTGTCGGCCGCGCGCCACCGGATATCGATGGTATCACCGTAACGCAGAATTTCGCCGCCATCCGGTGTCATCAGATCGACGAACGGATGGACGGAATCGACGGGTAGCCATTGATACAGGCCGCTGTTTTCGGACCCGAGATAGTAATGTTCTTCGCCGTTTTCGACTCGGATTCCGATGGTTCGGCATGCCGGCATAAACAGGCCGTTGCTGGTTTTCTGCCATGTTTCACCGGTGTCGGAACTGACGAGCAAGCCGTCGGCGGCGGCAAAGACGTGACCGGTCAGGGGGGAGACGGCGAGGTTCCGGACGGTGGTTTCCATGGTAAAGGTCGTCCATGTATCGCCCTGGTCGTCGGTGCGTGCGATAACCGGTACCGTTCCATCGTAGCAGATGTAGAATCGGCCGGGTGTTGTGGGATCGGCGGCCATGCCGGCGATCAGCCAGGGGATGCCGAGCGATTCCCACGTCGAACCGAAATCGCGGCTCCGCGAAAGAGCGTACGTGCCGGGCAATGTCCAGGTCGTGGCGAACACCGTACCGGTCTCGAAGGGATCGACGGCGAGAAACTTCACATTGTTCGTTGTGCGGCGCAGCCAGGAGATCCCGTTATCCATGGAGATGAAAAATCCGCTTGAATCGGAGACGCTGGTTCGGCCGCAATAGGCGAAGATGGGGTCCGAGGGGTCGAAGCCGATGCCTTCCATTGTCGAGGGGCCGATCATATTCGATTCGTTCCATGTCGCGCCGCCGTCGGTGCTGTAATATGCGACGGCATATCCGCCGGTGATCACGTCGGGGTTGGTGGGATCGACGGCGAATCCGACGCGGATCCGGTCTGGCGTCATTGCCATGTGATGCCACCGGTTGAAGGGGGTTTCCAAGCGCCACAGGCCCATGGAATGGGAACTCACGACCAGTTCACGCGCATCGGTGACGGCCAGTTGATAGACTTTATCGCCGGTCATGTTGCGGCAGTGGGGTGACCATGTCTGGCCGCCGTCCCGGGTCATCAGAACGCCGAAAGCCAGGACACCGACATAGGCAGTATCGGCATTGTTGGGATGAACTTGCAGGTCGAATCCCATTCCGCCTTCGGCGTAATGGACGGGCTGCCAGGTTTCGCCGCGATCCACGGAGCGGTAAATCCATGTTTCCCGCCAGTCGTCGAAATGATTGTTACCGCTGCATGCCCAGATGATATCCGGGTTGGAGGGTGCGACCCGGATGCGGTTGATGCCTTCATTTAGAACGATATCCCACGTGTATCCGTCGTCGATAGACCGGGCGATTTCGCCATACAGGTTGGTGGTTCGCCAGCGCCGGCAGGCAAGCAATGTCATGGGATCACCGGGAATCAAGGCGATGCCGCGTGTATTCGACTGCGAATCCGTGCCTGGAATGGTGGAAACGCCACGGAATTCCCAGGTTTCACCTCCGTCGTGTGTCACGGCGACACCGTCCGAATCGACGACGGCGTATATCCGATCCGGATCATCCGGGTGATCGATGAATTCATAATAATCGTGGTTGCTGTCCAGGACGGACCACGTGGCTCCGGCATTCTCGGAAACGGCCAGTCCGGCATCGCCGCCGAGCAGGTATCGATCCGGTCGCGTCCGATGGATCCAGATATCGTTCCACTGTCCGTTGAGATTGAGATCGGTCCATGTGATACCGCCGTTTGTGCTGCGAAACACCGGACACACATCGCTGAAGGGTTC
>JAFGMN010000029.1 GCA_016927515.1 candidate division CSSED10-310 bacterium
GCATCACCACGGACATTGGCTCACCGGCTGCCGATGGCGTTCTCCAGGTCGCGTCCGGCGACACGATCACGGTGGAATACACCGACGACAATTACGGCGGCGGCGGACCGATGACGGTCACGGACCAGGCGGCCGTTGACTGCACCGCGCCGATCATCTCCAATGTCATGATTTCCGAGATCAGCGAAAGCAGTTTCTTGGTCACCTGGGACACCGATGAAGCCGCAACGACAGGGGTTCATTACGGTGAAACGACCGGGCTCGGAACCATCATCGAAGATACGGAATTGACGACCAGCCATTCGATGGTCGTGCCCGGCCTGTTGGATTGCACGCTGTATTACTTCGAAATCCATTCCATGGACTGGGGCAGCAACGAAGCCGTCGACAACAATGGCGGCGCATACTATGCAGTGCTCACTCTGGAACTGGTCACGATGCTGGAAGCCACCATGGATGTCGATCCAGGCTGGACATACGAAGGTCAGTGGGCATGGGGTGTTCCACAGGGCATCAGCGGCGATCCCAGCAGCGGCTACACCGGCGACAACGTCATCGGGTACAATCTCGCCGGCAGCTATCCCAACAACCTCCCGCAGACTCATTGTACCAGCACGAGCTTCGATTGCTCCGGCGCCAGCCAGGTCTATCTGTCATTCTGGAAATGGCTGGGCATTGAAAGCGCTACCTGGGACCATGCATCGGTCTCTGTATCCGGCAACAACGGCTCGACATGGACCCAGATCTGGGATCACACCGGCGGCAGCACATCGCCCAGCAGCTGGTCGTATGAAGAATACGATATCAGCGCAATCGCTGCCGGCCAATCGCAGGTCATGGTCCGCTGGACCATGGGTACCACGGACACATCGGTGGTCTATTGTGGTTGGAATATCGATGACGTGCTGGTGGCTTATACCCAGGAATGCCAGTCCGTTCCAACTCCAACACCGACGCCCGTTTGCAACAACGACGGCGATGTGAATCTCGACGGCACCATTACCGCCGGCGATGCGCAACTGGCATTCATGATCGCACTCGGCAGCGCATCCTGCGTCGATCCGATGTAGCCTCCCACGCGATCGGACGCTCACTCTATCCGGGGGGAACAACCGATTGCTCGTTTTCTAAGACGTTTTGCGGTTCCTTTCGAGGAGCCGCTTTTTTTTTTGCTCGTGGGACGGACCCTTTGCAGGAGGAATCCCATTGGGGGGTTCATGCCGCTTTCCTGGCGTGAATTTTGCATATTTCGCCGTTGACCCATCATTTTCTCTTGCTTTTGTGAAGGAGGCATTTTGTGAAACGACAATGGATGATCAGAGTGATGTGTATCGTTTGCCTGGCGTTGCCGGCATGGGCGTCTCAACCTGCCGTCACGGTTCTTCCGGATGGTTCGGTTGAGGTGATGTGCCGGTATGAAACGCCTCAGGTGCTTCAATCCGAACTGTATCTGGAAGGACACAACGGCAAGCCGCTGTCGGTGCATGCCGTGGTATTGCCGGGGTACCGGGCGGCGGCGTTACCGGGGCAGCCGGTATTGCCCATTGACAACGTGATTGTGGCGATTCCGCAATTTCACCGCGTGGTCGACGTGCAGGTGACCGCCGGGATGATGCGTACGGTGGCGACCGGGTTGGTGGTGGAGCCGGCCCAGCCGGAAACGCCGCTCAGCATGGCGGGACCGTTTCGGCCTGTCCCACCGGATCCGGCAATCTACCTGACGGACACCGAGTTTCCCGGTACGCTGGTGGACGCTGTCAAACCGCTGTATTGCCGGGGGTACCGCATGGTATCGTTCAATCTCCGGCCGGTGCAGTATCATCCATCGACGGGAACGGTAACCGTGGCGGAATCGCTGACTGCGCGGGTGATCACTGAGCCTGAACCGGCGCGTCCGGCGGACATCGTTCGGTGCCGGGGTCTGGAAGTTGACCGCGAATGGGCGAAACGCAAGGTGAGCAATCCCGGCATGATCGACCAGTATAGCAGGGAAACGCCGCTTTCGGGATCGCCTCTGACCGGTTCCCGGGATAACTATCCGTATGTGATCGTGACCAGCGATGAATTCCAAGGATCGTTCGCACCCTTTCTTGCGCATAAACAGGCCCATGGTTATCCGGGTACGATTGTTACGGTCAGTTGGATCACCAGCAATTATTCCGGCCAGGACAATGCCGAAAAGGTGCGTAACTTCGTCATCGACGCATATACCAACTGGAATTTGGAGTTCCTGCTGTTGGGTGGTGATGACGACAAAGCGGATGTCGGTGGTGAATCCGGTGATTTCATTGTTCCGAGCCGGGATTTTTACAGTACGACCGCTTACTTCGAGGATGACAACGAGATACCGGCGGACATGTATTTCGCCTGTCTCGACGGTACGTTCAACCATGATGGTGATGCGCTGTGGGCGGAACCGAGCGATGGTCCGTCCGGTGGTGAAGTGGATTGGTTCGGCGAAGTGCATGTCGGCCGGGCTTGTGTCGATTCGACTGCAGAAATCCTGGGTTTCACCGATTTCGTCATGGTGTATGAAAACAGCAATCCCGATGAAGGTTGGATGACGCAGGCGTATATGATCGGCGAGTTATTGTGGTCTGATCCGACATACGGCGGCGATTACAAGGATGAGATCAAATTCGGTGCCAGCAGTCACGGGTATACCACTGCGGGGTTTCCACCGGAGTGGACGGTGGGCACGCTGTATGACCGTGATGTGGGGACATGGGGTGAATCGCAGTTGTATGCGATTCTGAATTCCAACAACGTCCATGTGATCAACCACCTCGGCCATTCGGATGTCGATTACTGCATGCGCATTTACAACAGCGATGTCGATAACGATCTGACCAATACGATCCCCTGGTTTGGTTATTCGCAGGGCTGCTACGACGGTTCATTCGACGATCGCGGGACCTATTCGACCACCAGCACCGACTGCATCTGCGAACACATGACGACGCAGACGCAGGGACCCTTCGCCTTTATCGGCAATTCCCGGTATGGCTGGGGTGAACATTCCAGCACCAATGGAAGCAGCCAATATTATGACCGGCAGTTTTTCGACGCCATTTTCGGTGAGGAAATTGTCGAACTCGGAGCCGCCAACCAGGATTCGAAAGAGGACAATATCGGTTTCCTTGACTATGGAGCCAACCGATGGTGCGCATACGAACTGAACCTGTTCGGCTGTCCGCAGACGTGTCTGGGCGGCGGGATATCCTCCGCCGGCATCCTCTCGCTGGACCGCCAGACATACGGAGACGGTGTGCCGATGACGGTCACCGTCCGCGATCTCGATCTGAATCAAAACCCGTCGGCTCCAGATTCGACCACCGTGACCATCGTCTGCGGAGCGGATACTGAAACGTTGACTCTGACCGAATCGGGTCCGACATCGGCGGTTTTCATGGGAACGATCACCGTGATCAGCGGGTCGGCATCATCTCAGAACGGTACGGTGGAAGCAGCGCATGATACCGGTATCCAGGTCACATACATCGATGCGGACAACGGGTCCGGTGGAACGAACATCGAAGTAACGGCCAATGCCACGGCGGATTTTGTGGGACCGGAGATTTCCAGTGTGGAAGTCAGCGAAGTGTCCGAAGCCCAGGCGATTGTCACTTTCCATACCAGTGAAATGGCGACAAGCACGATTTATTATGGTGAGACCCTACCGCCGGCAACGGTCTGCACGGGTTCTCTCGGTGAAAACCATGCGGTGACCGTGCCGTCACTTGAGCCTTGCACGTTTTATTACTTCACGATCGAGGTCACCGATGCGGCGGGAAACACGACCATCGATGACAACGGCGGTCTGTGTTACGGCTTCCAGACCCTGGATCTGATTCTGATGCTGCAGGAAAACATGGACACCGATCCGGGCTGGACGTATCAGAGTCAGTGGGCGTGGGGGGATCCGCAGGGATCCAACGGTGATCCATCCACCGGATACACCGGCAATAACGTGGTCGGATACAATCTCAACGGTAGTTATACCAACAATATGCCCGAGACATTCTGCACGACGGGAGCCATTGACTGCACGGGATCGTCGCAAGTTTATTTCTCCTATTGGAAGTGGCTGGGCGTTGAAAGCGCCACGTGGGACCATGCGAGCCTGCGGATTTCCAATGACGGCGGATCGACGTGGACTTCGTTGTGGGATCACACGGGCGGGTCGGTCTCCGGTGGAACCTGGGAATATGAGGAGTATGATATCAGTTCCGTGGCTGCCGGGCACAGTGATGTGCGGATCCGATGGGTCATGGGCACAACCGATACATCCGTTGTCTATTGTGGGTGGAACATTGATGATGTCGAAGTCAGTTACACGGAGTTGTGTAACGAGCCGACACCGACACCGTATCAGACGTGTATTCACGATGGTGATGTGAACCTGGACGGTTCCATTACCGCCGGTGATGCCCAGATGGCGTTCATGATCGCTTTGGGTGCGTATTCACCGACGGAAGAACAGCGATGTGCGGCGGATTGCAGTGGTGACGACATGGTGACGGCAGGAGATGCGCAGCAGATATTCCTGGCGGCACTGGGCACGGGAAGTTGCGCGGATCCGCTGTAATCTCCGAGCGGAGGGGTCCACGGTTTTCCGGTCATGTCGGGATCCGATGGGATCGATGTGAGCTGGAATCGGGTGGATCGAAATCGGGTAGCGTATAATGATGCAGGCCGGCCCTCATGATAGGGCCGGCTTTTTTTCTGGGATCTTGTTTATCGGAGGCTCGTATTTTTCTTTGCACAGACCGGTATGGGGTGGAGAGGTTTATGTACGCGATGGCTCCTATTTTGAGAGTGGTTCTTGTACAATGGATGCGCTGTTGAGAGCGTTTCATTTTTTTACAATGGTCGATATTTATTGGGTGGTGCGTATTCAATGGCCGGTATTTTTTAACGTAAGTGACGCAATGGATTGACGTCATGGTATGTTTTTTGAATAATTGAAGGTTAAGGGTGTGTCTTCGGGTGCATCCGGGGAGAAACAGATGATTGTCATGACTGACCGGAAGGTCAAGAATGGTGTGTGTTACAACAATGTGAAGGAGGACGTATGAAGAATGCAATTTGGGTATGTCTGGTCCTGTCTGTGTTGCTGATACCGGCGGCGGGAGCGGACTGGATTTCTCTGAACGGATCCCAGGAGGGAGCGCAACCCGAGATATCGTTGGTGCGCAGTGACGTTCAGGGTGTGACGGTCACAGTGAATGTGCCGGGTTTCTACGTGGAAGAAACCGAAATGAACGGTGTGATGTTCCATGCAGTGCGGATTCCGGAAGCCGGTCGCTCGCTGGATATCGGATTCCCGGAAGTGCCTCGGATCACCGTTGCGGTGGCGGTTCCGGCTCAGGGCCGTATCGCCGTACGCGAAATCGAGCGTGACCGGCAGATCCTCGATGGGTACGTGGTATCACCGATGCAGCGGCCGACCACCGATCTCGATGCGCAACCGGAATTCATCATGAACGAAAAGGCGTATTCGGCCGGTGCGTATCCGGTCAACGGCGTGGGTTTGCAGGCTCCGGCTATCCGCCGCGACGTCCGCTTCGTTCAGGTCGATGTGTATCCAATCATCGCCCGTCCGGCCGATTCCGCGATCGAAGCAGCCGGTCAGGTCACATTCGAACTGATTTTCTCCGATGGACCGGGAATCAATGAAAAAACCCGGGAAATCGGTCCGATTTCACCCGAACTGGAGAACATGTATCGCCAGTCTTTCCTGAACTACGATTCCCTCGGTTATACGGTGGGTTCTCGTGATTCGAACATTCGGTACCTGATCATTACGGCCGATGCGCATGCCCCATCGATCCAGCCGCTGGCCGATTGGTGGAATCGCGCAGGTCTGAAAACCGAAGTGCTGTTAACGAGCGTAACGGGAACGACTCCGACGGAAGTTAAAGCCACGATCACGAACTACTATACGAATGAGAATACCGAGTATGTGTTGCTGGTTGGTGAGACCACCGAAATCGCCCTGGCAAATACCGGATCGCTGAGTCCCGGGGATTATGATTATCAGCAACTGGAAGGCGGCGACGATTTCGCCGACATCGCTCTCGGTCGGATTCTTCAGGACGATAACAACGTGATCGATCACATCGTTGCTCGGACGTTGAATTTCATTCAGAATCCTCCGGCTGACGGCTGGCTCGGCAA
The DNA here is from genome assembly GCA_016927515.1 of candidate division CSSED10-310 bacterium. GTDB lineage: Bacteria > CSSED10-310 > CSSED10-310 > CSSED10-310 > CSSED10-310 > JAFGMN01. Next base: position 6,181 of record JAFGMN010000029.1, read on the forward strand.
GACCATGCTGTGCGCGCACGAGGAGCAGTATCCTGGCAAGTATACGGAATGCAAGGAATTCATCCGGACGTTCGCGTATGGCATCGAAAACTACATTTACGATACGTATTATCCACCGGAAGGTGCGACAAAGCCGATGGTCATTGCTGCGATGGAAGAGGGCCGCGTGGTGGTCAACTACCGGGGTCACGGCGACAACACGGTCTGGTCCTGGTCACCGGGATGGAGTAATTCCGATATCCTTGCGCTTAACAATGCGGCACACACACCCATCGTTTGGAACATTGCCTGTTACTGCGGTAACGTGACAATGGGCACCGACTGCCTGTCGGAAGCCTGGCAGAACGCCGGTTCCAGTGGCGAAGGCGGCGCTGTGGCGAATATCGGCGCGACGGAACCATCCTACACCATCGCCAATCATGCGTATGACAAGATGCTGTATCAAGCGCCGCTGAATGAAGGAATCACCCGGCTCGGATACTGCGTCGACCGTTCCAAGCAATACATGATCCAGGAAGAAGGCCAGTACGGCATCGACAACGCTTACATGTACATCATTTTTGGCGATCCGGCCATTGATATTCCTGCCTCGACGCTGTGGGCCGGCGAAGTCAGCCATCTCCCCACCGTCAGCATGGGCGGCGGCCAGTTCGATGTTACCGTGACCAACCTGGGCGCTCCTGTGGAAAACGCCATGGTATGTATCATGAAGGATAACGACGGTCTGTATGAAGTCGGTTACACCGATGCCACCGGCAACGTGAGCTTGCCGACCATGCTGACCAGCGGTGGCACCATGCAGGTGACGGTCACGGCGCACAACATGCAGCCCTACATGACGGACGTCCTGGTGCAGGCGGCGGGTTGCGGCGCCATCGTATTGAACGGTGCCATGTACAATTGTGATCAACAGGTCATGATCCGCGTGTGGGATTCGGATCTGAACGTGAATCCGGGCGTAGCCGAAACCACCGAAATCGATATCAGTTCCGACTCGGAACCGGTTCCCGAAGTGGTTGTTCTGACGGAAACCGGTCCGGATTCCGGGGAGTTCATGGGTACGATCATGACATCGGACACGCAGGCCGGTATGGGATATCTGCTGGTTTCCGATGGCGATACGATCACGGCTGTCTATCATGATGCCGATTGTGAAGGATTGCCTGTGGATGTCGATGACACGGCCGGTGTTGATTGCGCGGGTCCCGTCATCACCGATGTCACCATCGCTGCGGTCTCCACCAATTTCTTCACTGTCACCTGGAATACCAGCGAATTGGCCGATACGGTCATGTATTGGGGTGAGGGAACACCGCCAGGAACAATGGTCACGGAATCCGGTATGGATACGGAACACTCCGTGACGATTTCCGATCTGGAAGACTGCACCGTCTATTATTTCATGCTGGCCGGCACCGATGCGGCAGGCAATCAGACCATTGACGACAACGGTGGAAGTTACTACACGGTCGTCACATACGAGCTGGTGGTTTTCCTGGATGCGAACATGGATACCGACCCGGGCTGGACCTATCAGAGCCAATGGGCCTGGGGAACACCTGCCGGTGCCAGCGGCGACCCCAGCAACGGATACACCGGTTCCACTATTGTCGGATACAATCTCAGCGGCAGTTACACCAATAGCATGCCGGAAACTTTCTGCACGACGCAGAGCATGGACTGCAGCGAAGCCGGTGAAGTGTTCCTGAGTTACTACGAGTGGCTCGGCATCGAGTCCAGCTCGTGGGATCATGCCAGCATCGATGTCAGCAGCAACGGCGGATCGTCATGGAACCGGATCTGGACGCATGCCGGAAGCAGCACCGCCGGTGGTTCCTGGACATATAAGGAATTCGATATTTCTACACATGCCGCCGGATACGACAATGTCATGATCCGCTGGGTCATGGGAACAACCGATACATCCGTTGTATACTGCGGTTGGAACATCGACGATGTGCTCGTGAGCTACACCACTGAATGCACAACGGTTCCAACTCCGACTCCGACACCGGACTGCCTGCACCATGGTGACACGAACCTTGACGGTTCGGTGACCGCCGGTGATGCCCAGATGGCTTTCCTGATTGCCCTGGGTTCCTATACACCGGCATATCTTGAAGAATGTGCGGCAGACTGCAACGGTGACGGCACGGTAACCGCCGGCGATGCACAGGGTGTTTTCCTGACCGCTCTGGGTTCCGGAACCTGCGTGGATCCGCTCTAAACCAGCGCACTGTTTTCCGTCTTTGTTTGAATCCACCGGCCCCCCTCACAGGGGCCGGTTTTTTTTGCATCGTAGAGGGAAACGGGTAGAAGCGTTCCCCTTCCCGTTCCCCTTCCTGATATCGTCGCTCTATACAGCGAGAGCGATATCACACACCGATATCACACACTTCGACAATGAAAAATTGACCAATGGCACGAAAATTGGAATAATTGGTTGATATTGCGTGAAGTCGTCTCTTTAAGAAGTGACGTGGTTTAACTTTTCACCTGCAGGAGAGTGTTTTATGCGGAGGATTCATTTCTTTATCATCTGTGTATTCTGCCTTGTTTCAGGAGCGGCCGGTGCGGATTGGATTCCCCTTTCCGGTGGAGCGGCCGGTGCCGAGCCGGTAGCAACCGTTCTGAAATCAGATGATGATCACACTGTCATCGCCGTCGATATTCCGGGGTTTTATGCACACCCCGAGACAGTAGGCGACACGGTGTATCATCACATTGTCATTCCGGAGTCGGGACACATTCAGACGATAGGCGCTCCAGCAGTGCCTCGTATCGTATTCGACGTAGCGGTTCCGGATCAGGCTCCTGTCGCAATCCGGGAAATCGCCCGGGAATCACACGTCCTGACGGGATATCTACCGTATCCGGTGCAGAAACCCCTGACCGACCGGGATGTCCCCAACGATTTCATCATCGACAAATCCGTCTATCAATCCGATGACTCCACCCCGGCGCAAGGAATCGCGCTATCCGACCCGATGATCTGGCGGGACGTTCGTTTTGTTCACACCACCGTATTCCCCATCATCGCAAATCCCGCCGCCCGGACACTGACGGTAGCCAGCCGGGTCGTGTATGAACTCGTATACAATGACGGAACCGCAATCAATCCCAAAACACGCCGGGACCGGGGTGTCAGCGCAGCGCTGGATCCGATGTATCGCCGAGCACTGCTGAACTACGATGCACTGAATTTGCCGCTGGAACGTCATCGGGACACGAACGTAAAATACCTGATCATCGCCGATGATGCACTGGTCGCATCCATCCAGCCGCTGGCCGACTGGCACATGCAGACAGGGCTCTATACCGAACTTGTGGCAGCATCGACCGTTGGATCCACATCAGCGGAATTCAAAGCATTCATCCAGACCTACTACGATACCGAAGGAACCGAGTATGTGCTGCTGGTCGGTGAAACCACAACGGTTCCACTCGGCAACATCGGGTCACAGAGCCCCGGAGATTACAACTACCAGATTCTCGAGGGTGGCGACGATATTGCCGATCTGGCCTGCGGCCGGATTCTGACAACGGACCCGAATATCGTGGATCATGTCGTGGCCCGGACGCTGAATTATATCCGCACACCGCCGCTGGACGGCTGGCTCAACAAATCCATGCTGTGCGCTCATGAGGAGCAGTATCCCGGGAAATACACCGAGTGCAAGGAAGCCATCCGCACGTATGCGTATGGTATCCACACAATGATTTTCGACACCTATTATCCACCGGAAGGTGCAACCCATGCCATGGTCGTGGCGGCCATGGAGGAAGGCCGCGGCATCGTCAATTACCGGGGTCATGGCGACAACACGTATTGGTCATGGTCACCGGGTTGGGATCTCGATGATGTGCACGCGCTGAACAACGGCGCGTATACGCCGATTGTCTGGAATATCGCATGCTACAACGGCAATATCACGATCTCCGGTGAATGCCTGGCAGAAGCCTGGCAAAACGCCGGGTCCAGTGGCGAGGGCGGAGCCGTTGCCAATATCGGTGCCACCGAACCATCCTACACGATCGCAAACCACGCATTTGATAAAATGCTCTACCGGGCACCCCTGGACGAAGGCATCTTCCGATGGGGATATGTCGTCGACCGCAGCAAAGAATACATGATCGCTGAAGAAGGCCAGTACGGTATCGATAACTCCTATATGTATATTTGTTTCGGTGATCCGGCGATCGATATGCATATGATGTCCCCGATTACCATGAATGTCGATCACCTGCCCACAGCACCCATCGGCGGCAGCGATTATACCGTCACCGTGTCCGATAGCCGGGCACCCATCGAGAACGCTATGGTCTGCATCCTCAAAACCGATGATAGTCTGTATGAAGTCGGATACACCGATGCCACCGGCACCGTCGCACTTCCAGCCTTGCTGACCACCGGCGGAATGATGACTCTGACCGTGACCTCCCATAACGCTCTCCCCTACACCGCCGACATCATCGTCGAAGCAGCGGGGTGCGGTGCCATTCTTCTCGATCGCAGCACATACAACTGCAACCAGGAAATCCTCGTCCGTGTCTGGGATTCGGATCTGAATCTCAATCCTTCCGCGGCCGATACGACAACCATCGAAATCAGTTCAGACAGCGAACCCACACCAGAAACCCTCGTGCTAACGGAAACAGGACCCGATACCGCGGAATTCGCCGGCACCATCTGGACATCCGACACCCAGGGCGGAGCCGGTTTCCTGCTGCTGGCTCACGACGACACGATCACCGCGGTCTACCATGACGATGATTGCGAAGGCGCACCACGGGATGTGAACGATACGGCCGGAGCTGATTGCCAGGGCCCCGTCATCACCGGCGTCACCGTGGAATGGGTCTCCACCAATACCGCATCGCTGTCCTGGACCACCGACGAAGCGTCCGATACCCGCGTCTTCTATGGCACCGCGGTTCCACCCACTACCGAGTATTACAATCATCGCATGGTGACGGATCATGCCGTCCTGCTCGAGGAACTCGACGACTGCACCCAATACCGGTTCTACGTGACGTCGACCGACGCCGGCGGCAACATCGCGTCGGATAACAACGGAGGGAGTTACTATTCGTTCACCACATACGAGCTACAAGTATTCTTCAGCGACGATATCGAAAGCGGTGAAGGCGAGTGGACATACAACGGTTTGTGGCATATCGTCCCTGAAGCCAGCGCCTGCAACATGAGCCATTCACCCGCTCACAGCTGGTACTACGGCCAGGAAGCAACCTGCACGTTCAATACGGGATCAACGACTTCCGGTACGCTGACATCACCAATCATCGATCTGACGGCAACCACAGAAGCGGAACTGCACGTCTGGTATTGGTTCGAAGGAGAAAGCTCCACAACCTATGATACGGTTGACATTTCAGCTCAAATCGTCGGTGGAGCCAGTGTCCTGCTGTTCACCGTATCCGCTCCGACAGGCAATTGGATGGAGCTGATCACCGATCTCACGCCCATCTGCGGAAACCAGATCCAGTTGACCTTCTTTTTCGATTCGTACGACAACATCGCCAACGATTACCAGGGCGCTTACATCGATGATGTGGAAATTATCGCTGCCGTCCCCTGCGAAGAACCCTGCGTGAACGACGGTGACGTCAACAACGACGGGGCAGTTACCGCCGGCGATGCGCAGATGGCATTCCAAATCGCTCTCGGATTGATGTCGCCGACACCGGAAGAACTGTGTTCCGCCGACTGTAACGGTGACCTGACCGTCACCGCCGGCGATGCACAGCAAATTTTCATGACCGCTCTCGGCACGGCTTCATGCGCGGATCCGCTTTGAGCGCCTGCGGGCGCCTTGCGGCGCCAGTGCGAAGTGCGGGCGCCTTACGGCGCCAGTGCTAAGTGCTAAGTGCTAAGTGCGAAGTGCGGGCGCCTTGCGGCGCCAGTGCGAAGTGCGGGCGCCTTCGGCGCCAGTGCGAAGTGCTAAGTGCTAAGTGCTAAGTGCTAAGTGCGAAGTGTGGGCGCCTTGCGGCGCCAGTGCGAAGTGCTAAGTGCTAAGTGCTAAGTGCGAAGTGCGAAGTGCGAGGGGGGGGGGAAGAGAAATAGATAGATAGAAAAGATGGAAGGGCGTCCGTGGTGGGCGCCCTTTTTTTTCGATCGCATCTCTTTCCTCAATGGCATAAATAGTGCACAATAATACGTGGTGATGGTATTTTTCGTGATATGTGATGATCGTCGGCTGGCGATCATACGAGGTATTTCAACGCGGGAGGAATCATGAAGCGGATTTTATCGATTACAAGCCTTTTTCTGCTGATCGCGGCAGGAGCACACGGGGTATGGACGCCGCTGGTGCCGGGAGCATCGGATGGTGACTCGCCCATAATAATGGATATGTCGGTATCGGATGCTGGCACGGTATTCGATGTATCGATACCGGGTATCGATATCACGGAACTCGATTCTGGCCAGGGCGTATTCCAGGAATTGGCAATTCCTTCAGCGGGATGGCTACGGGATACGGGAGCACCCCAGGTTCCGGTGATTCGGAAAAACATCATCGTTCCCATGGACGGAACGGTGTCGCTTGACATTACCGTGAACCGGACGACTTCTCTCGATAACGTGAACGCCCTTCCAGCGCAACCCAGCACCAAACGAACGGAAGAGAAACCCCCGTTCCAGATCGATGCGCGGATCTATCAATCCGATTCCCTGTATCCTTCGACTTGGGGTCGCATCGTTGAAGACAGTATTCTGCGTGACTTTCGGTTCGTCACCATCGAATTGAAC
>JAFGMN010000266.1 GCA_016927515.1 candidate division CSSED10-310 bacterium
GATCGAAACCATGATACGCCAACCCGTGGCTATGCTGACCTCGATCGATCCGCTCCACATGATTTCCAACGGTTGGTTTGGGCAATTGGCTCAGATGAGCCGGCTCGATCCCGTTTCTGAATCGGCCGGAGCAGCGCTTATCCTAGCTGTGCTGGCAACCATCATGCTGATGGGAGCAAGTATGCTGCGACCGGATGTGCGGCGGCTGGCTCCCGTTCGATGGAGTAAACGGGTGTTCGTTGTGCTGACTGGCGGAATCTGTTTGGTTATTGCTGGATGCGCGTGGATGCATGGATCGGCCGGTATCGCAACGGCCGTCGATTTGACCGGAGGAGTGGGGTGGGCGCATCGTTCGGCATCGGGTGCATTTTACACCGGTAACGGTACTGAGATCCGTCTTCCGATGCGGGGTCATCCGATGCGAAGCGAAGATGGGATTATTCGGCTTGATCCGTTGATGGTCCGTTCCCGGATGGTCATCCCCCTGAACGTGCCGGTGGAAGCCGCAGGAATCACAGTTGTCGTCGATCGGACCGATTTGCATTCCTTGTGGCATAAAGGGCAGGCATTGCAGGTCATCGTTGAGGCGATAGAAGCTGATGGGGCGCAGAGCCGCGAGTTCTTTATCATCGGGACACCGTTTTTTGGTCGAACGGTACGCTCCAGCATTCCCGATGCGCGATTGATTCAGGACGGCGTGGTGGATACCGGTACGTTTGCACAGGTGATTTCCTGGCAATTCAATGCTCCGCGGCGGCTCGACCGGATCGTTTTCATTGGACCCGACGACGATTCGACATCGGTGCAGATTCTTGGACTCGCCTTCGATTCCCATCAGCTGCTCGGTACGAACAGGGATTGTCCGGCAGGAGAGATTCCCGCTTCAGTGCAGGTTGCACCCGTTGTGCAACTCCGCCGACACACCGATTGTTCCGTGTCGGTCAACCTCGATATTCAGAATCCAGGAGCAGATCGAGTGATGGATCTGTACATCGCTCTGAGTTTGGAGTCGGATCGGCCGTTGTTTTACCGGTTCAGCTCCCAATTAATCCGTGGACAGGATAATCGGACGGGTATCCCCGTGATTCTTGAAGCGGATTCGCAATACTCTGGTGAATTGCTGCATGACTTTGTTCACGTTGCTCCGGAAACGACTCCAGCGGACGTCCTCTTTGCGGTATACATGACCGCCCGTGGTGAACCTGGGACATTCCTGGGTCGTCCGGGTATCGCCCGGGTCCGGATGGAGCCTGTGGTTTTTCTTGACGCAGTCGGCAAACCGTTAATTGCGATCAAACGGGAAAGCGATGACGTCTCCGATGGAGTTCTTTCCGAGAAGCAGCATGATTAGTCGGTCAAGCCCGAGAGCAATGCCTGCCGAAGGAGGCATACCTTGTCTCAGCGCATCGATGAATTCCATGTCCAGCGGGAAGGGTTCGGCCCCTGATTCAATCTGGATTTTCCGGGATTCCATGCAACGCTCCAGTTGAATCTCCGGATCGGTCAACTCATCGAACGCATTGGCCAGTTCGATGCCAGCGATGTAGAGTTCGAATCGTAATGCTACCGTAGGATTGCCCGGTTTCAACCGAGCCAGAGCAGCCATGCCGGCCGGATATTCATACAGAATGACCGGACGATCCCAACCCAGATTCCGCTCGATTCGATCCAGGAATATTTTAAAATACAGGATATCCCATGAATCGTCTTCCCGAAGGTTCGGTACAGCGGCAGCGCGTCCTGCACATCGAAGCGCTTCAGCCGATGAAAATTTCACTAGATCGATATCGGCAAAACGGCGCCAAACATCTGCCACGGTGATGCGATGCCATGGGCGTGCAAGGTCAATGATACGACCGCGATACGAAAGGACCGGTTCACCGTGAACCTCTCGGGCGGCTGCAGTGATCACCTCTTCGACATCATCCATGATCGCCAAGTAGTCGGCATGTGCCCGGTACCATTCCAGCATACAGAACTCCGGTTGATGCAGGTCTCCGATCTCGCCATTCCGAAACGATCGGGCCAGTTGAAAAATCCGGTCCGCACCCTGGCACAGGAGTCGTTTCATATGAAACTCCGGGGATGTCGGAAGATACCGCAAGATTCGATCCTGCCGGTTTTCGGAGATGAAGTCAGTGCGGAATGCGTTCAGATGCGGCTCCATACCGGGGGAAGAGACAAGATACGGGGTTTCGACTTCGAGAAAATCCCGGGATGCGAAGAAATGCCGGATGGCGGCAACGATCCGGGCACGATGTCGGAGCGTATCGAGGTTAGCAGCCATACAGGTCCTCCTTGGGGTCAAAAGTGTGTCAGGTCGGAGGAGGGGATGTCAACGTCAACTCATCATATAAAAACTGTTCATTGTGGTGGTGTGTTTTGCGGGGATCTTTCTCCTGTCGTATAATCAACCGAATGGTTGGATTGAAATGAATTGATCATGGTGTCCATCCTTGGAAAGGAAATCCGATGTATTCACAAATGAACATTGTCCGGTGCCTGCAGGCACTTTTCCTGATCGCCGCTTTACCCATCGGTGCGGCTTACCCATGCCCGTACGACGGCCCAGCGGAAAATCTCAATGAAACCCGGTTTCAGGTCGAAACCTATCTGATCGATATGACCGTTGTTTTCCCTCAGGATCCTAATGAAGGGTATGTCGAGGGCACCTGCTCCATCGAGTGCATTTCGTTGATCAATGGATTGGATCACATCGAGCTTGATTTTTACACGGATGATGCCGCTGACGTGCAGGCTGTGACTGTCGATGGCACTACCGCCTCATTTACATTTGATGGCGACGTGATCTCCATCGCTCTGCCGGGGCAGCTCGCTGCGGGTGCGCAGGTGGCGATTATCGTTACGTATCGTGTTGAAGGAGAGGATCATTTCAAGTTTGTGCCAAAGCCGCCGAAAACCGTTTTGTTTGGGTTTAACGCCATGGTGGAGGCATCCCGGTGGTTTCCTTGTCTGCACGATCCTCGGGATAAAGCTTTGTACGAATTCCGCATTACCACAGCCAATACCATGCTGGCGGCCTGCAACGGCACACTGATGAGCAATGTCGATCATGGCGATGGCACGCGGACTATGACCTGGATCGAACACAATCCGATGGCTACGTATCTTGCGACGGTCAACGTGTCGGAATACACGACCTTCGGTCATGACTGGGCCGGTATCCCGGTTGTTTACTACGTGCGACCGGAATCCCAGGCCGATGCCGCGATCGATTTTCAAAACGACGACGCGATTCTGGATTTTTATGACAGTTCTTTTGGTTCCTATCCATTTGAGAAGATGGGTCTGGCTCAAGTCAGACTGGCAGGAGCAATGGAAAATCAGGATATGATCAGCTATGGCCTGATAACCGGTGATCAGATTCACGAGGACACGTTCGCGCATGAAATCAGTCATATGTATTGGGGTAATTCCATAACACTCACGGGATGCGAAGATGTCTGGTTGAACGAAGGGTTTGCCAGTTATTGCGAGGCGTTATGGGAAGAGCATTTTTATGGTGAGACGGCATACAATGCGGTGATGGAAGATTTCCGGCAGCGCTATTTTCAGGAGGATGCCGGGCACCGGTTCAGTATTTATGATCCGGAGGATGTGTGGAGTAACACAACGTACCGTAAAGGTGCGTGGGTGTTGCATATGTTGCGCAGAGTCGTCGGAGAGGCTGTTTTCTGGCAGATTTTACCGGAGTATTATGATCGATACAAATTCACGCATGCGACAACGCCCCAGTTTCAGGCGGTATGCGAAGAACTGCATGGATCGGACCTGGACTGGTTTTTTCAGGAATGGATTTATTTGGCAGGGTATCCTGAATTCCAGGTTTATCCGGTCTTTCAGAATGGAAATCAGTATGTGTTTGTGGAACAGATTCAAATAAACGCTCCTGTATTCAGGATGCCGGCGGTTGTGCGGTTGGACGATGGCGAGGGGGGTGTGTCGGACCATGCCATGATGCTTGAAAGCGGCGTGGATGTGGTTCAGATTGCCTCAGCAAAAGAACCGGCGACGGTGATACTGGATCCGGACAATTCCATTCTGAGTAAAACGACGTATGGAACGACCCTTCCGAATACACGATGCATACTCGAGATGCCGTCAGATCATATCTTGGCGGGTGATACTGTCTGGTGTCGTGTCCATGTCGATAATTTCACGGTTCAGCCGCTGGATGGATACCCACTATTCGTTATCCTGGACGTCTATGGACAGTTGTTTTTTGCGCCTTCGTTCTCGGATTTTGATTCGTATCTCGATGCGTATCCGTCCTGGCCTTTGGGCCGGACAACAGTGAATGTACTTCCGTCGTTCACATGGCCAGCAGGAGCGGGTACGGCCGGTGGTATCGTCTGGTATGCGGGACTTACGGTTCCCGACATGACGGCATTGTTTGGCGAACTGGATCTCTTAACGTTCGGATGGGAATGACTGGGGTTGGAGAGATACGGGTGCATTGCCGATCATCCCGTGTGCCCCGTTATGAAGCTGAAAAAATCCAGGAGGTCCCGGAACTTGGCCACGGCATCCGGCGGATGAAAATCCGGGTAATGGCGGTAATGGATCACGGCGAAGGGGATTCCAGATGCGCGAGCGGCTCGGACACCTTTATCGGTATCCTCAAGAATCAGGCATTCTGACGCAGGAAGCGCTAAATGTTCGCGGGCTCGGATAAAAATGTCCGGATCGGGTTTGGGCCGAATTCCATCTCCGCCAATGATCGCTACCGGTATCGGATTCACCCCGTTATCATGCAGAATCGTCTCGATCAGATCGCGACTCGTATTGGAAGCAATGACGGTTCGACATCCGATGAGGGGAATTCTTTCCAGCAGTTCGCGAGCAAAGGGAAGCAGACGAATACCGTCTTTTTTAACGATTTCCTGATAAATCTTCCGACTCAGGGTTTGAACGGCACACACATCGCCGATGTCCAACCCATATCGTGCGATTTCGCCAGCTGCGCCTTCTCCATGCAATGACCAGTGAATATAGTATTCCGCTTCGTCGATTTCATGACCAAACGCACGAAACGCGTTCCGGTTTGCCTGATAATATGCTGGTTCACTGTCTGCCAGCGTCCCATCGAAATCCAGTATTAATCCCGATATGACCGATTTTGTCATCCTGCCGATCCCTCCGTATCGATCTTTTTTACTCCACGTCGCTCTGAAAGTCATTTTGTTTCTGCTATACTTCATCTGGGAGGTGGATGATGCGACTGGCTCTGCTCATACTGACAAGCCTGGCCATCATGACGTTGATCGCTGGCGTGATGGCTCTCGTGGATATATTCGATCCATTGGGAGCCAAGGCGATTTTCGGCACAACGTTGGGCTTGCTGTTTTTTAGTATCGGTCTCACATGGGTTTTTTATCTCGACCGGGTGGCTGCGGAAAGGAAATTGGATCAGTGTACGCGGTTGCATGCCGTGACAGGCTTGTTGAACCGGCAGGAGTCGCTTCGGTTGATGGAGATTCAGGTTAAAGCTGCGCGTCGTCACCGATTTCCCGTGACGATTGTTCTTGTCGCAATGGATGGTTTCAGCGAAATCAATCGCCGGATGGGGCACAAAGGGGGGGACATCATTCTGAAGCAGGTGGGGGAACGTATCCAACAGGTGATCCGGGATGAAGACATTGCAGGTCATTATGAAGGTGATCTTTTCTTAATCGGTGCGCCGCATGCTGACGAAACAGGTGCAATGAAGCTGGCAGAGCGGCTGCATGCGTTGATTACCGTTGAACCCTATAAAACCCGTGGTGTCTCAACACACGTTTCCGCCCGTTTGTCGGTGGTTGTTGCACCGCCTGCCGATTACGATCTCGAGACGCTGATGCACAGCGCAGAAGAACGTCTGCGACAAGCCAAGCATCAAGGAGGAAATGCGATTCGAGCGACAGATTGATAGCTTGTACAGCATCTCCTGCGGTCCCATCGACCAATCTCTGCCGACCAGGCAATGGATTGGAGAACCAGACAAGTAATCAGACAAACGAGACGAGATGGTAGTTCTTTTTTCCTGATCGGAATACAAGAATGGATTCTGAGGCCAGATTGTCCAGGGTCAGAATCATACTGTCACTGGTCAACCGGATGTTGTTGCAGTAAGCGCCTCCCGAATTAATCAACCGGCGTGCTTCTCCCTTCGATTTACACACATCCGCGTCCACCAGCAAATCCACGATGGGATATCCGTTTTCCAAACGGGTCCGTGGTAGATCACTGGATGGAACATCGGAAAACACTGTCTTGAGCACGTTATCGTTAAATCCCTCAATCGGCTCGCCGCCGAACAGAATCCGGGTGGCGCTTTCAGCAGCCATCAAACCTGTTTTCCCATGAACCAGTTGCGTGACTTCCGCGGCTAGTCGGCGTTGACACAACCGGTCTTCGGGATGTGACTCCAACTCCCATGCGAGTTCCGTCAACTCGGCTATGGAAATGAAAGTGAAGAGCCGTAGGAAACGCATCACATCACGATCGTCAGTCTGGATAAAATACTGATAAAAGGTATACGGCTGAGTCAGTGCCGCATCGAGCCAGACGGCATTGCCTTCGGATTTTCCGAATTTCTTGCCGCCGGCGGTCATCAGTAAAGGAAAAGTGATACCGTACAGTTGGGGACCCCCCATCCGCCGGCAGAGATCGATTCCTGCGGTTATGTTGCCCCATTGATCCGAGCCGCCGATTTGCAGAAGGCAGCCTTCTGCTTTCCAAAGATGATAAAAATCGTAGGCTTGGAGAATCTGGTAAGAGAATTCTGTATAGCTGATTCCCTGGTCCCGGTTTTCCAAGCGCTGCTTCACTGAATCCTTGGCGATCATCGCATTGACGGAAAAATGTTTCCCGACGGTTCTCAGAAAATCGAGATAACCGAACGTACCGAGCCAATCATAATTATTGACCAGAAGAGCACTGTTTTTTCCACAGTCAAAATCAAGGAAGCGACTGAGCTGGGTACGAATAGCGTCCTCGTTGGCCCGAATCGTCGTCAGATCCAGCAGCTGCCTCTCCTGATCCCGGCCACTGGGATCACCGATCATTCCCGTCGCGCCACCGACAACAGCGATGGGGCGATGTCCTGCCCGTTGTAATCGCATCAAACCAATCACCGGGATTAAATGTCCGAGATGAAGACTATCGGCGGAGGGATCGAATCCGGCATACACCGAGAGCGACTCCTTCTCAAGTCGCTCGCCCAGCGCTGGATCGCTGATCTGATAAACAAAATCCCGTTCCTGAAGTTCCTGCAACACCTGCTTCACCGATATAACCCTCCTGCCAGCATGATGATCAGACCCGCTTCCCCGTGACCGGGAAGCATGCCCGTTATTTTACGTACCTGGCAGCAGGGGTCAACATACACCATTCCCGCTGCAGACACGTAGCACATCGACCGTCACAGAGAATATCCGAAAATTCGTTTTCCGAAAACAGTTTTTCAAGTTCTTCTCGTAACAATCTCTGTTCCACCGATTCACCTGTCGTTCGATTTGTTTCCTGGCCTGGCATCGAATTACCTCCTTTTCATTGTTCCGTTTTCTATCTGGTTGGCTATGCGCTGGATCTTCGTCTGCGCGCCGGCTTTTCTGTCATGCATCCCTGAAAGCAAACCCTGTTCCGGTGAATGCCCCGGCGAACCAGTTGAAATACAGTGCAAACACGGTAATCTCTGCTTCGGTGCCAACCGGTTTCCGGACATGCCGTCCGTTTTCCGGACACACCCATGGGTTTGCCGGATACTCATCCGGAGTGCCGCTTGGCGAGGAGTATTCATGACTGTTGTGTTATTTGATATCGATGGAACGATCGTGACGAAGGTCACATCGGGAGTTACCGGTAAACAGGTCGCTTACACCCGTGTGATCGAAGAAATATATGGTATTGCGAACCTGGACTACATGATGTTTCCAATTTTTGGACTGACCGATCAAGGTATTTTATACCTGATGCTTCGTGCCCAGGGAATCGATGATGCGGTCATTGCCTCCGGACAAGCGGAGTTTGCTCGGCGGGTCGTTGCTTGCAATGACGCATTCGCCCGGGGGTGCGAGACCCAATATGGTGCTTTGCCTGGAGCATACGACTTGCTTCGGCTTCTGAAACGAGAGGCCGTCACCCTGGCACTGGCTACCGGGAACTATGAATCCCTCGCACGATTCAAGCTTGCGGAGGCGGGTTTGGAGGCTTTTTTTTCAGGAGGTGGTTTCGGTGAGGCCGGGATTGCGCGTGAAGAGATTGTCAGAGAAGCCGTTCGCCGAACCCGATCATCGGCGGTCGAACCCGTTGTTTTACTGGGTGATACGCCGAATGATATCAATGCCGCCCATCAAAACGGAATTGCGTGTATTGCCGTGGCCACCGGCCGGTTCAGCCGACAGGAACTCATTGCCTGTGCATATTCGGAAGATGATGTTTTTCCTGATTTGACGGATACTCAGGCAGTGATGAACCGGATCCATACACTCTGCTGTACTGAATAATCATTTCGACCGGATTAGAAAAAATACCATCGGGCGAGAAAAAACGCTATGGTGAGTATGGCAGCATACATCAGCCCGAGCCATAAACCATATTTTCTTAGAGTCGTGTCCTTGAGCCGGATACGGATCGTCGGAGTATGTTCGGCAGCGTACGTCTCGGGGCCAATCAACCGCAATTTCAATTTGCCCAGATGCAGCGTATCTCCCGGTCGGATCTCACCGGTTTTGATGAAGTGCCGGTTAATTCGGGTGCCGTTGGTGGACAACATGTCCTGCACCCGGACGCGGCAATTATCAACATAAAGACGCACGTGAGTCCGGGAGACATACTTGTGATCGAACTCAATCCGGCGATTGTTGGTCGTATACGCATGCTTTTGCTCGGCGCGTCCCAGGATATATTCACCCGGTTCCATCGCGATCATCCGACCGCGCTCCGGACCGTTCAACACCAACAGCTCGAACTGATCGAACGGATATGCAATTTTACTCATTGCGGTCACGGCAGTGATTTCCTGGTCGCCCTGACCCAGGAATGTCAATGTCCCACTGCCCAGAAAAATCCGGTCACCGGGATTCAGCTTTTTCAGTTGAATCGGGTATCCGCGAAACTGGATTGTGGCATCGGGATTCCGCTGCCGAATGACCCATTCGCCTTCCTCGTGGGTTAACTCCGCATGCTCGAAGACCAGCCCTGGAAATGCGATGTCCGCTTCAGCCTGCGCTCCGATCAATACACGGGTTTTCCCCAGTATATACTCCTGTCGAAAACCTTCCGAGGAACAGAATTCAACGCGACTCGCGGATTGATTGTTTCCGGTTGCTGTTATCATCAGTAATGATCCAGTTGGTAAACTGAAAGAACCCTATCATAAACGCGCTCAGAGAACCAGAGCCGATTGCAACGGCGACCGGGTAGCTGACCCGAACACCGGATAACAACTTGATCATCCAAGATGAGACCGTCACCGGTCGCACCATCGGACAGGGGGTCGAGAAACCGGACGGTCACTCCGTGTTCGTGAAGAATGGCGGCACACATGTCCAACAACATCCATTTCGGACATTCCGGAGCGATTTCCTGACCGATTCGTCGGATCATCCGTCGAATAAAAAACCGATAGGTTTTCATATCACACCGTCGACTCATATCGGATTCCTCCCACTGATTCCAGGTGACATTCTGACACCGCTCTAATCACGAATCGTGCCATGGACGAATCGCAACAAACTTCCGCGTTATCAATCGCTTGCGTTCGAACTTCTTATCACGGAGTGTCCGGTTTCCGGTCTCCGGCAGTACGAATCCAGCCACGGAATTCGGTGTCAGATTCCAAGGGTGCCCTGGCGCGGATAGCGTTTACTGGAATAATCAAGAGAAATGAAATGATCGAGGTCAGCCGTCAGCCGGGCCGGATACAACGGAAACGCACGACCCGAATCGAATAGAAATCGGCACCCGGCGTTGACCGGTTGCTGGATTGCCCACTGCAATGCGGCCATACGTGCTCCTGCGATGTCGAGGAATCGAGGATCCAAAATCGGATGATCATGGCCGATTTCAATGACAATCCGGAAATCGGCGGCTCGAATCATTGTGATTAGGCGTGTGTCTTCCTTGTTCTGCTCGGACGGAGCAGGAATCAGCATACCACCGAATTGTTTCACGCGCGCAATAATCGCTTCCTGCTTCCGATCCGGTACGCCGTCCCACCAGGGCGGCAACACCAGATCCGCCTGGCGGCCACACGCTGTCCATCGATCGAAAATCTCCACCTCGACACCACTGGCACAGGTCGTCATAAGGCGAAATCCATCCAGACATGATGCTGACGCCAGCATCCGTCCAAACTTCCGGGCTTCCAGCGTTCCCTGCCCGTGCGCGATCCAACATACCGTTTTCATTCCCTACACTATACCTCATTTTTTTGACTTATCGAAAACAGACTGGCAGATTCAGTGTATGAAATTTCCCAGGCTGACAGTTTTTGCAGTGAGTATCGGATGTCTTCTCGTGACCGTTGCGATCCAGATGGAAAAACCGGTGGTCCGCTCGGATGAGCAGAGACCGGATCGGCTCGCGACCCATTTTCGCGTGATTCGCTTTCTTCCCGGAACACGGACGGCCTGGGCCGCGGGATTCGACGGCACTGTTTGCCGCACAACCGATGCCGGTGAAACGTGGCAGCAGCAGAAAACCGGAAGCCGGGCTCGTCTCTATGGTCTGCAGGTCATGGATGCGGACCGGGTATGGACATGCGGCTCAAACGGTACACTCCTCCGGACTGATAACGGGGGGCATACATGGCAGTCTGTTCCAGTACCATCGAGTCTGCGTATGGTGGATATTTGCTTCATCGATGATGTGAACGGCTGGATCGCCGGCGATTCCGGTTGCGTCATGCGGACAACCGATGGCGGCCATTCGTGGGTTCACCTTTCAACCGGCATCGATTCCGGATTTCGCCGGATCTGGTTTGGATCGCAGTCAATCGGCTATGTCGTTGGGTATGAAGGAATCGCTTTGCGTACAACCGATGGCGGCGTAACCTGGAAAACAATAAAAACCCCCGACCACATTAGCTTCTATGGTGCATGGTTTCATCCCGACGGCAAGGAATTCTGGCTTGTCGGATCGTGCGGGATGATTCTCCACTCCACCGATGGCGGCACAACCTGCGAACTTCAGCCGATCATCACAACGAATTTCCTGCGAGACGTGACCTTCGATTCCTCTGGACACGGCTTGGCGGTGGGATATGATGTCATCCTGACATATGATCCCGTGAAATCAGCCTGGACACGCCAGGCCACTCCGGTCGGTCTTTTCCTTCAGAGCGTTGGTATAGGGGTCGGCGGCCAGGGCATCGCAGTGGGACGATGGGCCGCCGTCTTGCGCACGTCGGACGCCGGCACAACATGGATTCATGACACGCGCTGGTTTGCACCGGATATGACCTCCATCTGCGTGCACCCCGACGGTTCAGTGCTGGCTGCAGGAGCCGATGGATGGGTTATGATCCGCACACCAGGACAAACTGCTCCGTGGATGTTCGAATCGACTGGAGCACGTGCGGTGTTGACAAGTGCCGCTGTGGATCAACAGGGTCGATTCTGGGTTGTCGGGAAGCAGCGAACCATCCGACGGAAACTGACCGATGGTGCTTGGATGCCCGTCCAACTGCCCGTTCCCGGTGACGTGAACCATATCGCATTCACCGGTTCCAAGCGGGGTTACATCGTTGGTGACTGCGGCTGCCTGCTGATCAGTGACGATGCAGGCGACACATGGATTACTTTTTCGGTATCCGCACATCACGATCTGACCAGCGCTTGGATTCCTGATGATAAAACCGGATTCGTCATCGGTGAAGAAGGTACCGTGATGGAAACCCGGGATGGTGGCCAATCATGGTTGAGTCACTATACGGGCATTCTTGAGGATTTTACTGCGTGCCGGTTTGAGTCCGGTGGACGCGCAGTGGTCTGGGGCTACCATTATGCCCTGGAATCCTGGTCTCATGGCCATAACTCGTCATGGTTCGATGTCGAAACCGAATCACCGATCACTGCCGTTGCACCGGGGTGCCGGTACGTTGGTCTTCTGAACGGCGATATCCTTGACCGGAAAAGCGGGTTCGCCCGGTGTGTGTCTCCGGACGCCATCCAGTCGTTCTGTTCCGACGCATCGGGACACACCCTCTGGGGCGCTGGCCGATTCGGACGAATCATCCGGGTTGATATTCCCGATACATATCTGTCCATTCAAACACGGGTTTCACAATGATACATAAACAAAACACGTCCGATAAACTTGTGTTTCTATCGCTAGTGCTATTCTTTGTGTTGATGGGAATATTCTACATACATTATGGGCGGGTTTTTCTGGATGCCGGATTTTATTTAAATGCCGCCTGGCGCGTGATGCAAGGCGACATGCCGTACCGGGATTTTTTCTATGTACAGGGCCCTGTTTATCCCTACGTCTACGGTCTGCCGCTTCGTATCATCGGCTTTTCTGTCATGCATGCCCGTTGGGTATCGCTGGCCTTCGGTTTAGCTGCAGTCATTCTCGCGGCTTGGACCGCACGTCGTACCGGTGGCGGAATACCCGGTGCGGTCATTGCGCTGGCTGCTCTTACCACCGTGCCACATCACGCATACTTTTTCATTTCCGTTAAGCTGTATTCACTGACCGCCTTTTTTTTCATGAGCGCGGTTGCTGTTCTGGCTTCATCCGTGCGCGCTCGATGGCGGTATGCGGTGGGAATGGTGCTGGTGTTGATTGCCGCTGCGACACGCCTCACCCTTCTTCCCGCCGTGCCGGTCATTGGCGGATTGATTATTCTGGATGCGTTCCGAAAGAACGGGCGATTTCCGTGGACGGCGTTGGTCGCGGTATTGGGTGCAGGTGCGGGTCTTTCGCTACCGTTTCTCATCGCTGATAGGCAGGCTGTTATCTACAATCTCATCGGCATTCACACGAGTGCAGAAGCAGGACCATACCTGTTTTCAGCGATCAAGCAAATGAAGGTTATCGGCAAACTCGTTTTATTTTATCCGATTCTGACCCTAGCGGTTGGAACCATCGGTTTCCATCTTGTTACCGGGTATCGCAGGGTGTGTGATGCGGTGACGTGGATTGATGGGGTCATGGTAAGCAGTGTTTTCGTCGTGACGGCGGTTCACTTGACAGCCAACTGGTTTTCCATGGGATATCAATCGATCCTGATGCCGGTCACCGCAGCATGGGCAGGAAGTGTGTGTGGAAGGTTAATGCGGAGATCGCGGTTCACACGTTTCACTCTTGTGTCGGCCTTGCTGGTATCGATTGTTGCCGGTGGGCTGGGATGGCGCGATCCGGTCTGGCGAACCGATGTTTCGGCGATGCGTTCGCTGGCGTTTATCGGTCAGGTCATCCGGGAGGCTGTGCCTGAAAACCGGTCTGTAGCCGGGTGCAACGCGGTTTTTGCTTTCGAAGCCGGCCGCTTACCGGCGGGGGCTTTTGGTGGAGCGCCGTTCACGTATACTCCTGGATGGGATGAGGCGA
>JAFGMN010000267.1 GCA_016927515.1 candidate division CSSED10-310 bacterium
GAAAAATCCCGCTGATGGTGATCGCCGGGGATAAAGAACAAACCGAGGGAACTGTCTCCGTGCGCAGACGAAAGGAGGGCGATCAAGGATCGAAAACGATCGATGACTGGATCGTCCAGTGGGTCGAGGAGATAAATAGGAGGGACCGCCATTAAGCAAAGCAAAAATCGTGTTCGACTGAATGAAGAAATCCGGGTTCCTCAGGTTCGTGTCATCGGTGCAGATGGGGAGCAGGTTGGAATCATGTCGCCGGCGAAAGCCATTGAACTTGCTGAGCAGGCCGAACTGGATCTTGTTGAGATCGCACCGAATGCGACGCCGCCGGTATGCCGTATTATGGATTATGGCAAATTCAAGTACCAGCAGAGTAAGAAAGAAAAGGTCAGCAAGAAAAAACAGCATGTGATTCAGGTGAAGGAGATTCGATTCCGTCCTACCATTGACGAACATGATATCGCTTTCAAACTGAAACAGGCACGCAAATTTATTGAGCAGGGGAACCATTTGCGTGTGCGTATTTTATTCAGGGGACGTCAAATCGTTCATCCGGAACTCGGTCATGCCGTGCTGGACAAGGTGAAGAACGATCTGGAAGATATCGCCAAACTTGAAAGCAAGCCGGTGATGGAGCATCGAAGCATCACCGCCACTTTCATTCCGAAATAATTGCAAGGAGAGTTATCAATGCCTAAGATGAAAACACAACGGGGCGCAGCCAAGCGGTTCGCTCTGACCGGCGGGCGAAAAATTAAACGGGGAAAAGCATACGCCAGCCATATTCTGACCAAGAAAAGCCCGAAAAGAAAACGTAATTTGAGGCATTCCGGTTTGGTCGCATCCAGCGAGGAACGGCGTGTACGACGGATGTTGACCGTTTAAGGCACAATTAAAAAATTAACGGGATACTGAGTTATGCCAAGAGCAACCAACAATGTAGCGTCTCGGAAAAGACGGAAAAAAATACTGAAAAATGCCAGGGGTTACTGGGGCGGTAAAAGCAAGCTCCTGAAGACGGCCAAGGAGAGTGTTGACAAGGCGTTATTGTACGCCTATCGCGACCGCAGACGGAAAAAACGGGATTTCCGGTCTCTATGGATTGCACGCATCAATGCGGCGGTCAGGCCGCATGGTCTGAGCTATTCCCGTTTCATGCATTTATTGAAAACGAAGGATGTCGAACTTAATCGAAAAGTACTGGCGGATCTGGCCGTATCCGATCCGGCGGCGTTCGGTAAGCTGATCGAACAGGTGTCCTCGTAAATTGCAGTATTGAACGGGCAGGCTTTTTGAAGAAAAAAATAACATCTCTTGATGAGCGATTTCATTCAGCCTTGAAAAACGCGGATTCCGATGAGGCGTTGGAATCCGTTCGCATTCAGTATCTGGGACGGAAGGGAGAACTCGCTGATCTCTTCCAGGCGATTGGAACTGTACCCGAATCGGAACGGCGAGAAATTGGTCGTTTGCTGAACGCCACGAAAACCCATCTGCTTGAATCTTTTGAAAAAGCCAGCAATGCCCTTCAAAACCGTGCGGACAATGTCGAGACGGTCGACCTGACATTACCGGGCGACCGTCTGCCTCTCGGTTCATTGCATCCCCTGACTCAGGTAACAAGGGAAATCAAATCCTGTTTTCAAAGTATGGGATTTACAGTCGCACAAGGCCCGGAAATCGAAACGGAATATTATAACTTTGATGCCCTCAATATTCCACGTGGTCATCCCGCCCGGGATATGCAGGATACACTTTTTATCAGTGAAGCGGATGAAATCGTTCTAAGAACGCATACTTCGCCGGTTCAAATCCATGTGATGGAAAACCAGTCTCCGCCAGTCCGAGTGATTGCGCCCGGTCGTGTTTATCGGAGGGATACGCCCGATGCCAGCCATTCGCCTGTTTTTCATCAGATCGAAGGATTGGCGGTGGATGAAGGAATCAACTTTGCGGACCTTAAGGGAACGATACTGAATTTTGCCCAGCGCATGTTCGGATCCGATATGCAGATTCGGTTTCGTCCCAGCTTTTTCCCCTTTACCGAACCGAGCGCGGAATACGATTTTTCTTGCGTCATCTGCCGGGGGAAAGGGTGCCGTGTCTGCCAGGGAACCGGATGGATCGAAATCTCCGGTGCGGGCATGGTCAATCCTGCTGTTTATCAATATGTTCACTACGATGCCGAAAAATATACGGGATTCGCGTTCGGAATGGGTGTCGAACGCATCGCCATGCTGATGTACGAAATCAATGATATCCGTTATTTTTATGAGAACGACATCCGGTTTTTGAGGCAGTTTTAGAAAGTAAAATCGAATGAAGATCAGTACCCGATGGCTCAAGGATTTAGTGGCGCACAATCTGTCTCCGAGTGAGCTGGCCGATGCATTAACCATGGTCGGATTTGAAGTGGAGGACATTATTCACTTTGATCCGGAGTTTAAAGGCATTCTCATCGGTGAAGTCCTTGATGTCGGTCCGCATCCCGATGCCGATAAACTCCGGCTATGCCGCGTGAATACGGGATCGGAAACTCCTTTACAGATTATTTGCGGGGCTCCCAACGTGGCGGCGGGCCAGAAGGTGGCGGTGGCTGTTCCAGGTTCAAGGCTGCCCGGAGACCTGGTTATTAAACCCGTCAAGTTGCGCGGTGTGATGTCGCAGGGTATGATCTGTTCGGAAAAGGAACTTGGAATCGGTGATGATCAGTCCGGAATCATGGTCCTTGATTCCCGCGAAATACCCGGACAACCTTTTGGATCGGATACCGTCTCGACCGATACGGTGCTTGACCTTTTCATTACACCCAACCGGCCTGATTGTCTGAGTCATATCGGCATTGCGCGGGAGGTTTCCGTGATTACCGGAGAATCCCTCCGTAAACCCGCAGTGAATTCTGTTGAAAGATCGGAATCCGCTGAATCCACAATCCGGATCAACGTGAAAGATCCCAAGGGCTGCCCTCGATATTCGGCGCGTATTGTTCGTGAAATCAGACTGGAACCTTCGCCACGGTGGTTGCGGGAGCGTCTGGCGTCCCTGGGCGTCAGATCCATCAACAATGTGGTGGACGTGACGAATCTTGTCTTATTGGAAACCGGTCATC
Source organism: candidate division CSSED10-310 bacterium (assembly GCA_016927515.1). Lineage (GTDB taxonomy): Bacteria > CSSED10-310 > CSSED10-310 > CSSED10-310 > CSSED10-310 > JAFGMN01. The sequence continues at coordinate 3,104 of JAFGMN010000267.1, forward strand.
CATTACATGCTTTCGATCTCGGCCGGATCCAAGGAAATGAGATCATCGTACGAAAAGCAACAGAGGGTGAGACATTTACCACACTTGATGGAGTGGATCGGAACCTGACGCCTCAGGACCTCCTGATCTGTGATCATGAACGTCCCGTTGCCTTGGCTGGAATCATGGGAGGCGCCAATTCCGAAGTCGGAGAAAAGACGCGTGACATCCTGCTTGAAAGCGCCTACTTTGATCCTGTGACCATCAGGCAGACCTCAAAGCGGCTCGGATTGAGTACGGAGGCATCTCAGCGTTTCGAGCGGGGCGCCGATCCCAATGGAAC
>JAFGMN010000268.1 GCA_016927515.1 candidate division CSSED10-310 bacterium
GCGATGCCCGGGTATGCCGATTCCGCGGATCACCCCACCGAACCGCCTGGAGATAGGCGGATGCCGCCTCTTCCAACCGATCGGCTCCCGCCAAAGCATCTCCCTGCCGACGATGAATCGCGCATATCAGGCCGGCGTCGTTGTTGGGAACCCGTTTCAACGCATCTTCACATGCCGCCAACGCTTCGCTCCACAGATCATTTGCCGTCAGCGCCCGTATCCATGTCAGGTAATACAGGGTTTCCCGTTCCCGTGTGGTGGTGGGTGATTCGTCCGGATGGCGGAAAGGACCAATTCCTGCCCGGTCCATCACGAGCGCATTCCGGGCAAGTTCCAGGGCGCGTGCGTCATGCAGTCCGGACTCCAGCAGACATTCCGCAACGATTCGCAGGACACGGGGATCGTCCGGATACTCGATTTCACGACGGGACGCGCGTTCAGCAGCTGCATCGGATCCGTCCACTTCAGCGATCGTCGCCAGTTCGACGGCGATGCACGGAGCGACATACCGGGAATGCGGCCACCTTGCCAGGAACGATTCGATCATCGCCTGGCGACGGTGTGCATCGCGTTCGATCTGGATGGAATCGAGCGCTTCCTTAGCGCTCGATTCTGGATCGGATTCCGGACGTTCAGGTTCAGACGTCTCCTCCGCAGCCCGTCGGAAAGGAACACACGCCGAGACGGCCATCAGACCGCACACGATGAAAAAAATGGTTAAAACACGATACGTCGTTGGCATCGGCTGTTTCCGCTCCTTGCAGAATATGATTTATCCACTGGATTTGGCGAGTTTCAATATATCGGCATACGCTTCGGGTTCATCCCCGCTAATGACCAACGTCAACTGGTCACCGACCCGTATGTCCGTATCACCATGCGGGATGATCTCCTGTGCATTCCGTAAAATCGATATGATCAGGCATCCACTCGGTAATCCGGCAGACCGCACGAACCGGCCGACGATCGGTGCATCGCTTTCAACCACGGTTTCAATCACGAAGACCTCCCGCTGCCCCTGGCTGCAAACCCCCTGCCGGCACAGATCATAATCGAGCAATGCATCATAAATCGGCTGGCTGCGGAATCGCTCGACAATAATGTAAGCGATCATACACGTCGCCAGCAGAGGAAAGAGTTGCTCGTAATTGCTGGTCATTTCCATAATCAGGATGATACTGGTAATCGGAGTGCGGACAATAGCGGTTAGCAATCCCGCCATGCCGGCGACGGCAAACGCCTGGGGTGCCATCGCAATGGACGGAACGGTCATGTGACCGAGTTTACCGATGATCGCGCCGAGGGTGCAGCCCAGCAGGAGAATGGGTGCGAAAATGCCGCCCGGGACACCGGTGCAGTAACACATGACCGTCATCAGCCATTTGACCAGCAACAAGACCAGCAGACTGGACAGGGTCAGCATGGCGGGATCGCTGATCGTCAGCAGGTTGTGCGCCGTGGCGTGGCCGCTTCCGATGGCTTCCGGAACGAGCCATGCGAAAATGCCGACCAGCAGGCCGGTCAGAGCGCCGAACCAGGGTGTCGGGGACATTTCCCGGATATGGAGACGTTTCAGCATTCCGAGAATAGACTTGTTGAAAAGAAGACCCATCAACCCACAGGCGACGCCAATAACGATGTAAATCGGTAGAGAGGTCAGGGAAGGAGTCAGCATGCCTTCGACCTGAAAAGACGGTTCATGTCCCATGAACGAACGCGCAATGAAATCCGCTGTGACCGAAGCGATGAGTGCGGTGCCATAGGTCGCCGGCGACAGGTCCTTTTTCATTTCCTCGATGACGAAAATGACGCCGGCAAGCGGCGCGTTGAAAGCCGCGGCGAGCCCGGCACCGGCTCCGCACGCAACCAGATGACGCCGTTCGCTGCGGGAAGCTTTAAACAGGTCGCTGATCATTCCGCCGGCAGAGGCTCCGATCTGCACGGTCGGTCCCTCCCTTCCCAAAGAAAACCCGCTGCCGATAGCGGTCAGTCCGGCGATAAATTTCACCGGGAGCACCCGTTTCCATTCGAGGACGCGCACCTGGGACAGGACGCCTTTGATATGCGGGATACCGCTGCCCGAGGATTCCGGCGAATACCGCCGCGTGAACCAGACGGAGAATGCGCCGGCGGCTGCGCTGAACAGCGCGATGGCGATCCACCCGGTGTGGGGATGGCTCGTGTGCAGTGATTGGATCCCGTCAGAACGAGCCGTTTCGAGGTGAACCAGGCAAAACTGGAACAGGATCGCCAGGCTGCCGGCCACCAGACCAATCAGCAGCGTGCGCCCAAATTGGTGCCGTCGCCGTTCACGAATGAAATTCAACGTCCGGATTTTATAATTTCCGTCCACTTTCGGTCCGTCTCCATGTTTTGGGGGGCCGCCGCAGTATTCCCCTCAATTGTCGCTTTCATACAATGGTACCATCGTTTTATCAATCGATCAGAAAAAGTTATTGGACGGTTGTTGGGTTGATCGGATCGGTTCTGTGTTGATATCAATCGATGGAAATGATGGAATTTCATCAGTATGGGAGCGGACTTGATGATATGAAAGGAGATTCCATGGCGCTGACAAAACCCTTTGATACACATTGCGATGAGTATGATGCCTGGTTTGATCGGCATCATGATCTGTATGAGGCGGAGTTGGATGCCATTCGCCGGTTAATGCCCCCGCCGCCGACGCGGATGTTGGAAGTCGGCGTAGGATCCGGCAAATTTGCCGTGCCTTTGGGAATAGACATCGGGATCGAACCATCGAAGACGATGGTGACCCGGGCATATCAAAAAGGAATCCGCGTGTGTCGGGCCGGAGCAGAAAAGCTCCCGTTTTCCGATGGGGTATTCGATTGTGTGTTGATGGTTACGACGATTTGTTTCCTGGATGATGTTCAGGAGGCTTTTACCGAAATATTCCGCGTATTAAAGCCACAGGGATGTTGTCTTATCGGATTTGTCGATAAAGACAGTGAATTGGGTAAGATATATGTCGAAAAACAAAAAACCAGTATATTTTATCACCATGCGGTGTTTTATTCTGCACGTGACGTGGGGGCGGTGATTCGGAATGCTGGATTTGGCAACGTAGTGTATCTGCAAACGCTTCTTCCTGGTGAATTTAATCAACAAGTTCGGAATGGTTTTGGCGATGGCGGGTTTGTTGTTGCCCGAGGCACAAAAGGTCGATTCAGGTGATTCGGTCAACGGGAACCCGTTATGCCCATCGCAGACGAAGAGACGTGGGTTACCCTGTGATTGCCCGGCCGGTGATGAATACGATACAATAACCTTCCAGGAGGAAAACCGGCCATGAAACGGACTTGGACACGATCTCATCAGGTGTTTATCCTCATCGTCATGTTTTTAGTCACCAGCGCTGGTGCCGTCACCTATCCGGTCGGACCCGGCAAACCGTACGCGGACCTGCAGAGCGTCGCGCCACTGCTGCTTCCCGGCGATCGCGTGGAAGTGGACGGCAATCACACCTACCCGGGCGATATCGTGTTCACGCAGCCGGGCTCCGCAGCCCACCCCATCACCATTCACGGAATTCGCATCAACGGCAATCGCCCCGTTATCGCCGGCGGCACCAACACCGTGCACTTTCAAACCGACTGGCCCTACTCCGGCCCCGGCGCGGATCACTATGTGTTTGAAGGTTTCGAAATCACCGGCGGCACGTTCCGCGGCGTTTTCCACCAGGCCGGCGACCTGACTCTGCGCGATTGCTGCGTCCACGACTGCCCGCAGCATGGGATCCTCGGCGCTGACGACGGATCCGGCTCCATGACCATGGAATATGTGGAGGTGTTCCACTGCGGCAGTGGGGATTCCCGGCACCCAATCTACATGGCCACCGATGAGGTCAACCGTCCCGGGAGCGTCTTCCGGATGCAGTACTGTTATGTTCACGACGGTATGGGCGGCAACAATGTCAAATCCCGGGCGGAGCGGAACGAGATCTATTTCAACTGGATCGAAGGTGCATATTATCACGAGCTGGAGCTCATCGGACCCGAAGACGCACCGACTGCGCTGGTCCGGGAGGACTCCGATGTTGTAGGCAATGTCCTCGTCAAGCGGAATACATCTTCTTACGTGACCCGGGTCGGCGGCGACGGTACGGGGGAAACGTACGGGCGTTACCGGTTTGTCAATAATACGTTTATATGCGGAGCTAACTCGGCTTTTCGCCTGTTCGACGGGATTGAAAGCATTGAGATGCACAACAATGTATTTTACCGCAGCAGCGGCGGCATCGATATCATCCGCACGGTGGATGCAACATGGTCCACCGGCAGCGAGTTGATTGCCGGGCAAAACAACTGGGTGCTGAGTGGAACGTCGGATGTTCCGGTGCAGTGGACTGGCACGCTATTCGGGACGGATCCCGGGTTCATGAATTTCACCACCGATGACCTCCGGCCGGGCACCGGGAGCGCGCTTACGGATGCCGGCGCGGAGACGCTGTCAGGACCGCCGGGATATCCGTTTCCCAATCCGTTGTTTCCACCGGCGTTTCATCCGCCCTTTCACGCGGCCGGGCTTCCCGGATCCGAGGAGCCGCGTCCGGATGACGCTCAGATCGATATTGGCGCATACGAGTTCCGGATCACGGTGTGTGTTGATGACAGCAATCAGACGGGAACGGAAACGGGCACGGTTATGTATCCCTATTCGACGATCCAGGCCGCGGTGAACGCCGCACTGGATGGAAGCTTCATCTGTGTGGCCGCCGGCCTCTATTCGGAGAACATCACGGTGTCGGATAAACCGCTGCACTTGGTCGGTGGCTATTCGGGCGGCACACCGGCCGCGTATGCTGCGGGATTGGGCGGTGATTTCAATGCACGTGATCCGGCGGTGAACGTGTCCAGCATCCTGGCGGTCGACTCGGATGATCCGGCAGTGGTGTTCATATGGAGCGGAGCGTCGGGATCGTCCATTACCGGTTTCACTATTTCCGGAGGCGATACCGGCGTCTATTTCGACGACGATGATACCTGGCCGCTGCTGGTCGGTATCACGGTTTCCGAAAATAGTATCGAGAACAATGGTCCAGTGAACGATCCGGCGCATTGGGGCGGCGGTGTTTACGCTACCGGGTCTCATCACGTGATCCAGGGCAACGTCATTCAGAACAACCATTCGGGACGGGGAGCCGGGTTGGTTGTGAACGGAGACAATCTGACCATCAGCGACAATCACATCCTGAACAACACCGGATACGGTGACCACGGCGGCGGCATATTCCAGGTCGGAACGGCGACGATATCCGGTAATCTGATCCAGGGGAATGCCACGGGGGTCGCTCTGGGGTACGGCTGGGGGGGTGGTGTCCTCATTCTGGGCACGGCCACAATGGCAGGAAACACGATCCTATCCAATACAGCGCCCAGCGACGGTGGCGGTGTTTTTATCGATGAGGAAGCGAATGCGATGCTGGAGCATGAGGTCATTGCGTTCAATACAACCACGGAGGCTGACAGCGGCGGTGCCGGAATATATGTTGACGGTGGCGATATGATATTTTCGACTGCGGTCATCACCAACTGCACTGTTGCATACAACACCGGTTCAGGCTGGGCGGGCGGAAACGGCATTCTCGTGGAAGGGAACTCCGTTGTCACGGCCCGGAACTGTATCTTCTGGGGTAATGGTGATGATTTTACCGTGCAGTCGGGCAGTTCATTGACGGTGGTGTATTCATGTTCAGCGGAGGTGATTGCCGGATCGGGAAACATGCATACCAATCCGTTGTTTTTCAATAGCCCAGGCGGCGATTTTCATGTGGTATCAACAACGGGGCGATGGGATCCCGGCGCTGGAATGTGGGCGATCGATTCACAGACCAGTCCGGCAGTGGATGCCGGCGATCCAGTGTCGGCATACAATCTGGAGCCGGTTCCCAATGGCGGGCGAATCAATATGGGGGCC
>JAFGMN010000269.1 GCA_016927515.1 candidate division CSSED10-310 bacterium
ACCGGCATCGTTTATGGACCCTGGAAATGGATTGATAACCCAATCGAGGGCACGCGGGAATTGTATCACCTTCCGAGTGATCCCGGAGAAAGAGTGAACCTAGCCTATTTGTTGGATGATACCGGGAGCTTACCCACAGGGGACAGGTAAATCACGAATTCGTCTTTCCCGTCGAGTTTTACGTATTGATCGACGATTTCCTGGTTGTATGCTCCAATTGCACACGTACCACACCGGATGGCTTCACAGGCAAGATACAGATTCTGGCAGACGTGCCCGGCATCAAGGAGCATGTTCTTATGCGATCCAATCGTGTAACGCCACTCCCCGCGATAGGGCACACAGCTCCAGATAAAACAGGCTGCGCATTCACCCACAAACCGTTGACCGACCCCGGCATCGATAAGAGTTCGGGTCATGTTCTCGTCTGTAAACAGCAGTTCCAGCGCATGTTCGACAGCCAGGTAACGATACATGCCCGGCATTATGCCGGTAACCCGCATGATACCGATATATGTTTCAAATGGATGACGGGCACCGGCGGAAGGTACGGTGCGCATGCTGATCCGGCCATCAGCGACCGTCTTTTTAACTCCCTGCGTGCTCCATAGAAGAAATGCCAGCTCATCAATGGATAACGGTTCATCCGTAAATTTTCTCCGGCTCTGCCGATCCCGGATTGCAGAAAAAAGATCGTTTGAAACGAGAATCGACGGATCCGGTTTCGGCAGCACAACAATGGTTGCTCCTTCAACCGGTGGCTTTTCCAGCGGCGGACAAGGCACTCCTTGCATCTGATCGCTGACCGGAGCTGGACGGGTCAGCCATTCCTTCATAAAATCCCTGTTAAGGCTCATTTGATCAGCAGATTCCTCATTAATCTTATTTTGCATCATCATCAGATCATCCATCCGGTTCAGCACTTCCAGCAGATGTTCCACGGAAATCGCAACATCCTTCTGGTCGACACAATCGATCCGATCGAGATCGTCATTGATCCGTGCGCGTTCATGAGCATTGAATGTCACCAGGAAATCCGACAGGGATTCCCGGGGTAAACTGGCAATATACTTGACGAAATCATCACTGTATCCGACGTCGTACAACTCGCAGAAAAAAACATACCGCTGCGCTTTATCCATTGAACCGATCGTCTTTAGAATATTCATAGTCAACTCCCTGATTTACGCCCACCGCCGGTTTGACGGCAGTGGGCGGAACGTAACTACCGGAATATCATACACAGTGTCGGCATTGGGATCAAACCGGAGACCATGATTAAAGCCCCCGACGAGGCGATCGGGGGCTTGCTGAACTGAGTTCGTGACGAATTCGATTGGAATAAAAATCCGGTCGAATCGTCACATCCAGCCGAAATTGACGGAATCGATTGCGATATCGGTATGTGTAGGATCGAGGATGACCGACCAGAATTTCAATCCATCGGCGGATCCGTTGATTGTCGGCCAGACAAACTGCAGTGGATTGATTACTTTTTCTTCACTTGGGAAAAACGTCGCATTCTGCCAGCTCGGTGTTGTTCCCCATTCCGGCCAAAACCAGAAGGCGTCTCCTGCATTCAGCACAATCCAGAGAGAAGCGCTAATCGGATACGGCTGCTGATTGCCGAATCGCGCAGTCAGAACGAAGAGATCACCGGCTGAGAAAAGCGTTTTATTCAGTGTAATTTCCGTAACCAAGGATCCGGGACCGGAAGTTGGTTCTGAGGTTGGTGTCGCGGTTGGATGAATCGTTGTATTGTAGTAGATCTTCAGCAATGGGGGCCGTGCTGTTTCCTGACTTTCGACGTTCAGGTCAAAGTAAGTGCTTTCATAAGCGGCTATCATGCAGACCTGGTTTATCCCCTGGGAATAGGCCTCCTGAATCCAATTCGTGATATCGATTTCAATCGGGTTTGTTGATGTCCAGACATAGAGACTGCCGACTTGTCCCTGTGGGCTGGGGCGATTATTCCATGTTATTGTATCTTCTTCCCAATCGCAGGAAGTTGCATACAGTTTCACGGTCGAGCTGACTGGAGGGATTTCGAACGGCGTCAGTCGCAAAATTGTGTGAACGATCTCGGCATTCGGTTCGAGTTGTTTGAGATGGAACCGCATATAGATCAGGTATTCGTCTTTCCGCATGGTCAGTACTTGTGAATTTCCGAAATTGGTATTGGGTGAATGGGCTGAGACATATGAATCGTCTGCGCACAGGATCGTGGTGGAATGTTCTGCGATGGGTGTTGCGGTCGGTTCCGGTGTCGGTGTCGGGGTATAGGTTGGAGGCGGGGTTGGGTAGCCCGTGCATAAATGCATGCTTGGACGCATGGGAGGAATCAATTTATGATTCTGAGTTGCATGCACTGAAAGCGAAGTGATTATCCCAATGGTAACCAGAACTCGAATCATGATTGGATGCATCTTCATCTGTTTCATTGCTCGAACCTCCTGAAAAATCTCACGGCGTCTCTGCCAATTTCAGACATAAAGAGGTTCATTCGGGAAAAAAACGTGCATTATTTTTTTTTACCGCGAGAGCCAGATTCCTGCGGCAGTCAGGGCAGGCACTGCGAGAGTAACAATGACATTGAGACCCATGAAAGGCTCTAATCTCCTGATATCATCAGCATAATGGGCAACCCCGGCCCGAAGCCGGACAGCTGGCGCGGCGGCGATCCAGCCGGCAAGTGCGCCCTGGGGGAGCCATTGCAAAGCGACGGCCACGGTAATAACGACAAACGGCGCAATGAGGAAAGCAGTAAAAATCCGGGCACTGGCTATTCGGCCGATAGTGATGGGAAAGTGACGGCGCCCGACGGATCGGTCGGCTTCCACATCGGGGAACTGATTGAGCAGTAACAGATTGCTGACCAAGAACAGGGGGATCAAGGAGGCTGCCAGTGCGGGTAGAGAACAGTGGCCGGTCAGTGCATAGTGAGTTCCTGTGACCATGCAGGAGCCGAAGCCGACACCGGGTGCCAGGAGGCATATCACGGGGTGTCGGTTGATCGGGCCGGTATAGAGCAGGATGGTTAGAACGCCGATGCCGGCGGGAATCCATACATACCAGCCGGTGGTCAAGGATACGTAGACACCGGCAGCGCAGGCAATCGCCAGCATCATAAATCCGGTCCAGGCCGCTGCAGGTGCCGCCTCCGGATGAGCCGGTAAGGTCCCGGTTCCTCCGCTGAAACCGGTTCTTTCCGTGCGATGATCCAGTCCGGATCGGAAATCCCAATATTCATTGAGTGCATTCACAGCCATATGAGCCGCAACGGCTCCAACGAACACGACAGCGATCTGCAACCCATCCACCTGGCTGACTTCGGTGGCTGCCGTTGCGACACCCAAAGCGACGCAAGCGGGAACAAGCAGGAGAAACTTGGGCCGGGTCACGGCGATGGCTGAATGAATAATCAATCGTTGCATAACGGTTAAAAGCGGTACCGGGGAACAGGGATTCACTGCACCGGAAGAGGGTCATGGGATGCGCAATGGTGCAGAGTACATTCGATGACCCGGTCTTGTTGCTCATCGGTCATTTCAGGGTACAACGGCAAGGAGATTATCTCGGATACAAGTGCTTCTGTCACAGGCAATCCAGGCATCGGTCGATCCGAAAAACACGGTTGCCGATGACAGGGAATCGGGTAATGAATCCCAGCGCCAATATCGTTGGCGCGAAGCGTTCGTAACAGCTTATCGCGTTCAGAAACGCGCAGCACATACAGGTGGAACACATGACCTGGCATGGCAGTCGGCGTCACGCAGCCGGCTGTGGAAAAGGCTGTGTTGTATCGTCTTGCGCGTTCCAAGCGCTGCTCGTTCCAGTCGTTGAGGTGCCGTAGCTTGACTGACACGACGGCAGCTTGCAGGGCATCGATCCGATAATTGAAACCGATTTGTTCATGGGAGTATTTACTCGTGCGCCCGTGGTTGCCCAGCATATGCATCCGCTGATATAGGCTCGGATCGTTGACGGTGATCATCCCGGCATCGCCGAAAGCACCCAGATTTTTCCCGGGATAAAAACTGAACACGGCCGCCGTTCCCATAGTTCCGGCTCGGCCGGCATCACAGAATGCACCATGCGCCTGGGCGGCATCTTCCACAATATCCAGTCCGAATTCCTCGGCAATCGGCCGAATCCCCGCTACATCCGCACAGCGACCATACAGATGAACGGGAATGATCGCGCGGGTTCGCGGCGTTACTGCACGACGAACTGCTTCAGGGTCGATGGTCATCGTATCCCGACACACATCAACGAATACCGGTTTGGCACCGCAATGGCAAACGGATTCGGCAGTCGCAATAAATGTATGGGACGGGACAATCACCTCATCGTCCAGACCGATCCCGAGTGCATGCAACACCAGATGCAGTCCACACGTCGCAGAACTCACACCGATCCCATACCGAGCGCTGCAAAAAGCAGCAAAAACGGATTCCAATTCCGCAACCCGTTCGCCCATAATGAAATCCGCCGCATCGAGGACCTCGCCCAGAACCTCCCCTATCTCACCGCGAATGGTTTCATACTGCGCGCGTAAATCCACCAGCGGAATACCTGTTCTCATCCCAATCATCCTCTATCAATCCGATCCTGGCCGGTAGACCGCCTCACCGGCATCATCGGACAGATCGAATACCGTCCCGCGCTGACGAGCGGGATTTCCCATAACCACAGCATACTCCACAACATCCCGGGTAACGACGGAACCCGCCCCAACGAGCGCTCCCCGCCCGATAACAACACCCGGTAACAACGTGGCGTTTGCACCAATCTTGGCTCCGCTACACACAACCGGACCCTGCAGCATCTCCTTCACCCGATTTCCCCGGGGGTACGGCGCGTTAGTCATCACAACGTTTGGTCCGATCCAGGCATCATCTTCGATAACGCTGAATTCCGGGATAAAAACCTGAGAATGAATCCGAACCCTGTTCCCGATCACGACGTGATGCTCCACCACCGTCAACGTACCAACGGATACATCGTCACCAATCGTGTTGCATTCACGGACGAAAACATGATGTCCCGTCTGAAAATTGCTACCGATTCGGTTCCCGGCATAAATCACCGTGTGGGAACGAATGACTGCTCCTTCACCAATTTCAGTGACGGACGTCTCCTCCACCATGTCCCGGAACGGATGCCCGATCAGACTGAATGGACCAATCGTGCGCGCTCCGGCGAACCGAACACCCGGAAAAATTTCAACCGTCATGCTTTATGCCCAATTTGCATTTCTTCGGCTGGAACCGGAGAAAAACCTCGCGACCCGTTTCCACGGATTCGTAAATTGCAGAAATCAGTTCGAGCGACCGACGACCCTCCAATCCGTCCACGAGAGCCGGTTCACCGTTCTGAATGCAGTTGACGACATTCTCAAGATAGGGAATATGCCCGAATCCATAAACATTGGGCGGTTTTTGATTGGTTTCACGAGCAATGGTGGCATCACCGGGTTCCGGATGAATAAAATTCCACGTCTGGATTTCGTTGACCGCAAACCCTCCGATGACCACCGTTCCGTATTCGCCCAATATACTGAGACTCCCCTCCAAATCCCTCGGACGAGTAGCCGTGGTCACTTCGATGACTCCAAGGATTCCGCCCTTGAATTGAAGAACGGCTACTCCGCTGTTCTCCACTTCGATTTCCACCAGCTGAGTTGATGATTTGGCAAACACTGAGACTGGATCGCCGAGCATCCATTCCAGCAGGTCGACATGATGACTGGCCTGGTTGGTGAAAACGCCGCCATCGAGAGCCCAGGTTCCCCGCCATGCGTCCTGATCGTAATAGTCCTGCCTTCGGCACCATCGCACGCGAACCGTTCCCATAACGATTTTTCCAAACCGGCCTTCTTCCAGTGCTTGGCGAAGACGTTGAACCGGGGGATTGTATCGGTTCTGTTTGACAACGAATAGCCGAACCCCCGCCCGGTCACAAGCATGGATCA
>JAFGMN010000270.1 GCA_016927515.1 candidate division CSSED10-310 bacterium
AGAGTCCGGTCGGCGGTGACGGAAAACAGCGGGGAACCGTATGAATAGGTCCCGCACTTTTCAGGGGTGGCAAACGATGTGCCGGCATAATCGGCTTCCCAACCCAGAACGCGGTCGAGTTCGGTGGCATGCCCGATGGTTTCGTGGATCACGAGGCGTGTATGGTTGGGCATGAGGATCAGGTCGGCGGTATCGGCGTCCCAGGCCGGTGCCGCAAGTTGATCGGCAGCCTCCCGGGCGACGCGGGGAGCCGCTTGAATCAGGGCGTTGGCATCGATGCTTTCGTAGCCTGAAGCGCGCTGGATGGATTGGTAGCTCCGGCGTTCAAATCGGCCATTCCCGACAGCGGTGGCCGAGTAATCGGCGTCGGACCGGAGGATTGTCTGATCGATATGGCTGCCGAGGGAATTGACATACAGTTTATGCATGCGCGTAAACTGCATATGGGATACGGTTTCGCGGATGGCGGGATGATCGGCAAGGATGCGGTTGATGGTAAACAGGAGATCGCATTTCTCCGTCAGAGGAACGGTGAATGGATCGATGACCATGGGCGAATGCCATTGAGCGACGTGGGCATCGATTGGTGTGAGAATCAGCGCGTTGGCTGCGACATGGGAACTGGCTTCGGCGACCTGGACCGCCTGGCGGGCCAGGGCGCGAAAATCCGGTCGTGTGCGGAGGGGACACGCAGCGAATCCCCAGTTGCCCTTGTGAAAAACCCGGATAGCGATACCTTCTGTTGTTTCATCGAGAGATGTGGTCAGGACACTGTCCCGGGCTGCCAACATCTGACGGCGATGATGACCGAGACGCACTTCGGCGAATTCGACACCGAAATCAACCGCGGCCTGCAGCGCATCGAGAACGATCGCATCGTTTTGATTGGTCATGAATACCCCCCTTGCCGCCCGGTGCTTACCGGCCGGGTGATTTTCGTTCTATCTCGAAGAGGTTACCGATGCAATCATTTTTTTCCCAACGAAAAGTGTCGGATTATTTGTGCCCGGGAAACACTCCGGTTATAATTAAAATTTATGAAAACACAACCGGATCATTCGTGGTCGGCGTTCCATGTTTTGATGGACGCCGCATGGGTTCTGTCTCGGAGTGGGCGGTTCGAATTTGTCAACGATATGGCGGCTGCTTTGTTCGGTCGGGACGCCGGAAACCTGATCGGGCGGTCGGTCCGTGATGTGACCGAACGCGATGATATGATACAGGTGAACGGTCACCTGGAAACGGTCTGCCGAACATTGCAACGGGAAACGATGGAGATTCTCGCTGATGGACGATGGTTGGAAATCACCATCGATCCTGTTCTCAACGCAGACGGGGAATGTGACGGCACGATCCATATCGCCCGGGACGTGACGCGATACAAGCGAATCGAAAAAGATCTGCGCGAATCAGCGGAGCGGTTAGCGGCGACGTTGCGGTCTATCGGCGATGGTGTAATCGTCTGTGATGCCGATAGCGCGATCGTCAGCCTGAACGGTGTGGCGGAACATCTGACTGGTTGGACGAGCCGGGATGCCGCAGGACTGCCGGTCGAGACCGTGTTTCGGATTGTCAACGCCGAAACACGCCAGCCGGTCGACAATCCGGTCGCACGCTGTATCAGGGAAGGGATTGTCGTCGGTCTGGCCAATCATACCGTACTCATCGCCCGATCCGGGAACGAACACCAGATAGCCGATAGCTGCGCCCCGGTCACGGATATCGACGGTTTCCCCCTGGGTGCTGTTTTCGTTTTCCGCGACGTAACCGATGCGTATCAGCGCCAGGAAGAAATCAATACCAGTCAGGCTCGGCTGCGGGCCATCATCGATGCAGCGCCGTTCGGTGCGCATGTCTATGATCTCGATACGGAGGACCGGTTAATCCTTTCTGGATACAATGCATCCGCAGAACGGATCCTCGGATTGAAACACGAGAAACTTCTGGGAATGTACCTGACCGACATCTTCCCATCCTTGGGAAACACCGAATTCCCGGCACGGTATGCCCGCATTGCGCGGAGCGGCTCTCATTCGGAAGGGGAGCACATCGAGTACATCGATGCGCGGGTGAACGGTGTTTTCGACGTGCATGTCGTTCAAATTGCATCGCGACGAATCGTTGGTTTCTTTGCCGATATTACCGATCGAGTCAAATCGGAACGGCTGTTGAAAGAGCGGGAGGAGCGGTTCCGTATTCTGGCGGAGAATGTTCCCGGGGTCATTTATCTGTGCCGGAACGACGAAAGATGGACCATGCTCCACATCAGTAAAAAGGTGGAGGAGTTGACCGGGTATCCAGCGGAATCGTTCCTGGACAACTCGGTATCGTTTGCAGAATTGTATCATCCCGACGACATGGAAGCGGTTTACAGGCTGGTTGCAGAAGCCATCGAAGCGGAGCGTCAGTTCCAGATCCATTATCGGATTCGCCATCGAAACGGAGAGTGGCGGTGTATCGAGGAAACGGGCGTGGCCATCGACGGGCCGGACGGAGAGGTTCTGATTGAGGGGTATCTGGCGGATATTACCGCGCGGAAAAAATCCGAGGATGAACTCCGTAAAAGCAAAGCGTTGTTGGAAACGGCCATCAACCAGACCCCGTCGGGGATTCTTATCGCCGATGCGCCCGATGTTACCATCCGGATGGTGAATCCGGCGGCCCTGGATATCCGTGGAGGTTATCCTGGAGACCTGATGAATATATCGGTTCAGGAGCATATGGCGAAATGGCAGACCTTCCGGTTGGATGGATCGCCACTCCCGTCCGAGGAGTTACCGTTATCCCGTGCCATCCTTCGGGGGGAAACGGTGCGGGGGGAAGAAGTGCTCATCCGCGATGATGATGACCAGGACCACATTGTCAGTGCGAATGCGGCTCCGATCCGGGATTCCGGGGGGAACATCATCGCTGGGGTCGTCGTGTTCCATGATATCACTGAGCGGAAACGGGCGGAAGACACCCAGAGGCGGTTGAGTATTCTGGAAAGTCTGGGTACCGTAGCCGGAGGGATCGCCCATGATTTCAACAATCTGCTCACGGGTATTTTTGGTAACATCGAACTGGCTCAGCTCGATTTACCAGTCAGTCATCCCTCGATGGCAGCTCTGGAATCAGCATATCATGCGCTTGATTCGGCCCGGCGGTTGACAAGCCGTCTGCTGACCTTCGCGAAAGGCGGCAGTCCCATGCTTGAAACCATCGATTTGCAACAGGATATCATCGATACCGTGCAGTTTCATCTGACGGGCAGCCATGTGGCGGTCCGGTTCGATTTACCGGCGGATCTATGGCCGATCAAAGCCGATAAAGGCCAGATTGCCGAAGTGATTTCCAATCTGACCATCAATGCCAAAGAAGCGATGGCATTGGGAGGTACGCTGACTGTATCCGCGCGGAACGAACCGGAGGTCTGCACTGAATCGACACCGGAAATGAAAGGGGCTTTCGTTCGCATCGTTTTCCAGGATGAAGGCCACGGTATTCCTGCGCACCTGCTCCAGAAAGTATTCGATCCCTATTTTACCACCAAACAGACCGGCAGTGGACTGGGTCTGGCCATCGTCCACGGGATCGTCACGCGGCATGGCGGGCATGTCAGCATCGAATCGACTCCCGGAAAAGGAACCTGCCTGATCGTTCTGCTGCCCGCTGCAACGGGGGCCATTCCCGGAGCAGTCCGACCTGCGACCCGGATGACCGATGCACGGGAAAGCGTATCCCGGCGGATCCTGTTGATGGATGACGAAGCGCTCATCCGGATGGTGACGTCCCGGATGTTGTCCCGGCTTGGATACAACGTGGAAACAGCGTCGGACGGACCGGAAGCCATCGAAAAATACAGCGAAGCATTACGGCAAGGCGGACGGTTCGACGCGGTGATTATGGATTTGACCATCCCCGGAGGGATGGGCGGCAAGGAGGCGGTGCGTAAGCTGCTGGCAATCGATCCATCCGCCCGGGTGATCGTCGCGAGCGGGTATTCATCGGATCCGGTTCTTTCCGGTTTTTCGGCTTACGGATTCGTCGGGCATCTCGCCAAGCC
>JAFGMN010000271.1 GCA_016927515.1 candidate division CSSED10-310 bacterium
ATAAGGTCCCAATGCAATCAAGCCATGCAAAGGCACATCCATCGAATCGCAACAGACACACCCGGATTCCGATATAAATGCCCGATCGGGAAGCACGGCGCGGCACACGGGACAAACAACTGGCACCGCTGCATCGAAACTGGGCCGACACCGGGTACAGTAAACTCCCTGACCGGATGAACCTGCAACTTCCCGGCCGCACGACGGACAATGGATCGGGAGAAGGATGTCCAGCAGTTTGCGGGACAGATGGACCAGCCGGGAGTTCACAGCGGCCATGTCATGCACCTGAATGCATCGTCAGCATACTCGACGAAATGCCCTTGCTTGCCCAACCAGTCACCACAATCGATGATGGTCACCATGCCACGCCCAGTGTTGTGGCGGCGAATACCCGGATCATGATTGTGTCCGTGAATGATCGTATCGATACCCCGTACCTGCTCCCGCTCAATAAACGCCTGAAAAACAGGGTTCGGAATCGGTCGCTCCCTTTCCCTTGTAATCGCGCGGCTGGAGTATGATGTACCTCGTCCGAACTGCCAAGCCACGGACACGGGAACGCCAAATCGAAACAATTCCTGAATCGCGCGATTTCGGAGCAATTTTCGTATGACCATGTACTTCCAATCGCTGACGTTGATCTCGTCACCATGAGCAATATAGACGGCATGCGAGCCCATACGAATCCGCAGAATGCCGGGTTCGACACGGACTCCCAAAATATCCTCAAAAACCGGCCCCGGACGAAAATCGTGATTACCGGGAAGATATGTGACAGGGATACCGGTTTCGGTTAACTGCCCAATTTTCATGATTGCACGCAAATGGCGGGAAAACATGACGGTTGAATAGCCGAACCAGAACTCGAATAGATCCCCCATCAGGAATACATGATCCGGACGTCGCTCCCTGACCCAATCCATCAGTGCACAGAAAGCCGATTCGCGTTCGGGCCGCCTCGTGTCAAGGTGGATGTCGCCAATAAAATACGCATGAGAAATGGATGTTTCGTTCATGATTCTCTCCAGGAACGGGCAGTGTAACACAGCGGGAACCGGTTCGAAAAGTGGTTTCAGCCGGCGACAAAACCGTTTACAGGTCCGGCTGCCGGATGATACAGTGTTTATCGTTCTGAGATGGAATATTTCAAGGGTGACCACCTTGATAACGTTTTGTTAATAAAGAGGTTTATATGAAAACATCATTCGGTATCAGTCAAATACCGCCCATGCGTTTCGGTTATCAGGTTATTCGCGATCTGACACCGTGCATCCAGGCGATCGGAGCATCCCGCGTTTTATTGATTATTGATAAGGAGATGCGGGCATCGGGGTTAACCCGCCCAGTTGAGGAACAGATCATGGCGGATTTCCCGGATTCTGAAGTACATGTGATCCAGGAATCGATTTTATCGTTTCGAAGCATTCGTCAGGTACTGGAAGCAACGGATCCGGAGCGGTTTAATACTATCGCCGGATATGGCGGATGGCGTTGCACCGATATGTGCAAGGTTCTGAGCATAGCGGCAACTAATCCGATCACGGCCGAGATGGTCAAAACCGGTCAACACCTCATCACAGCTCACGGTGTACCGATTCTCAGCATTCCCACGACACCTCCAAACGGCGCGGAAATCGATGATAGCGTCATGATCCGGGATGAAGAAACGGGGAAAATACACATGTTCACACATCCCTTCATGATTCCAAGAATGACGCTGATCGACCCCGGTCTCATGATAACCATTCCCCCGGACCTGACTGCATCAACCGGGTTGGATGCACTCTCCCACGCAATCGATGCCCTGATTTCCATCGACGCATCGCCATTTTCCGAAATGTATGCGCTACAGGGATTCGCTCTGTTGAGAGAAAACATCATCACAGCTTTCCGTCAACCGGACAATATCAAAGCACGATATAATGTCGCTCTCGGAAGCCTGTACAGCGCACTCGCTCTGAATATGACGGGATCTGGAGCCGTCCATGCGATGGCCTATCCCCTCACGTCCCGTTGCAGCCTATCGCATCCTCAAGCCAGCGCACTGATGCTGCCGCATGTGATGAAGTACAACCTTCCCGTTGTGCCCATGCAGTTCGTGCGAATGGCCCGATACCTTGGAAAACCTGTCAACGGAAATGAGTCCGATGCTCAGCTGGCGGTCGAAGCCATCATCGAGTTATACCAGCAATTGGATCAACCCATTGATCTGCGCGCGTTTCGGGTCCCGCGGATCGAACTGGACAATCTGGTCCAGGATGCTTTAGAGCATGAATCCTTCTTGGCTCGAAACCCACGAATACTCGACAATGAAAGCCTTCGTGCTATTTACGAAGCGGCGATGTAGAATAAGAGACATCCTTGTTTTTGGAAATATCGATAATTACTTGCTAAGATAAGGATAGTTGAGTCCGATAAACGAAATGGAGGGCAATCATGAGACGATGTGTTTTCTTTTTGATGGCATTCGTCGTTGTTTCAACCGGGTTTGCACAGAATGAATGGGTTCCCGGGGAAGTGCTGGTACAGTTACGTGCACCGGCATTGATGAATGCGAGTGGAAACGGGTATGCCGTCACGGAAGCAGAAGTGAGCGAACTCACACGGGTTGGTTGTGAGAGGATTGAACCGGTGTTTTGCTCCGTTAATCGGGAATGTGGGGATCTCGACCGCTGGATGCTTCTTCACTGCCGGCCGGGGACAACGGAACTAGCTCTGCTCGATGCAGTACAGAACCTGCCGAATGTGGAGTATGCATCGTTGAATTATTTAATGTTCACCGATGAAATACCCAATGATCCCGACTACAACAAACAATATCATTGGCCATTGATTCATGCGGAGGAAGCATGGTCTGTCATTCATGGAACATCGTCGGTCACGGTGGCCATCATCGATAGCGGAACGGATATGGATCACGAGGACCTTGCTGCGAATATCTGGACCAATAGCGGCGAGATTCCCGGGAATAGCATTGACGATGATGGAAATGGCTACATCGACGATGTCAGCGGTTGGGATTTTGCCAATGATGACAACAATCCGGACAATGTGAATGTCGACAATGACCATGGCACACATGTGGCGGGGATCGTCAGTGCTGTCAGTGGCAACGGCATCGGAGTCGCTGGTGGTTCATGGAATTGCCCCATCATGATTCTGAAAGTCTTCCCCAACAATGGCGGAGGGGCTTCGGTTGGCGATGTAGTCGAGGCGATCCGGTATGCCACGGATATGGGTGCCCGGGTGATCAATCTGAGTCTGGGAAACAACCAATATACAGACATTCAGGCCCAGGCGGTATTATACGCCTACAATGCCGGTGTTGTCGTCGTCTGTGCCGCAGGGAACGGCGGATCGGACGGAATCGGTGATTCCACTCCGCATTATCCCTCTGCCCATGTCGGCGCAATTGGCGTCGGCAGTTCAAACCGGTTCAATGAAAAAGACGGGTCGTCGAACTATGGTGAGGAATATGTCGATGTTTTTGCGCCAGGCGTTGCCATTCGATCGACTCTTCCCGGAAATGCGTATGGCAATCTCAGCGGGACATCGATGGCCAGCCCGGTGGCTGCGGCTTTCGCTGCTTTGATTCTCAGTAAAACACCCACATTGACACCCGATGAAGTCCAGCTATTAATGCAGGCTGGTTGCGAGTGCATCGATGAATCGAATCCCGCTTACCGGGGTCAATTGGATCCGGGACGTATCAATTTCTACAATAGCCTGGCTGACTCACCCATCGTCCGACTTTTCGATTGGACTGTCGATGACTCAACCGGTAACGAGAATTTCGGAGCCGATCAAGGTGAAACGATCAACTTAAGCGTGACGCTGAAAAACCACAATGGAACGATTGTCGCTTTCGATACCAATATCACCCTGTCATCACCAGCCGGTGTTTCGTGGATAGACAATACGGCATCGGTGGGGACGATAAGCGCCGGAGACACGAAAGCCAATCAGGATCCGCTGGTTTTCACCGTTACCAGCGCCACCGATCAGGTCATACCCATGACCGTACAGGTGACATCGACCGGCTACGCCGATACATTCTCGTTTGACCTTCCGATCAATCAGCAATTCCCATCCATGCCGGGATTTCCTGTGCCGGCATGGGGTGGTTACAATGCATCTCCGCGCGTTGCCGATCTCAATGGCGATGACCTTCTCGAAATCATCACCGCCAGTAATGATGGAACCATCAATGTGATCTGCCACGATGGATCCAACTACCCGGGATGGCCCATCAATCTCATGGGAATCCAGTATATTGACAGTATGCTGATTCTCGCAGCGCCGGCCGTTGCCGATCTGAATCTGGACGGAATTCCGGAAATCATTGTCGCGGAGCAGTTTTCTGATGCGGAGTGGATGAATCCCAACGATCCCTCGCTGGGTCAAAATCTCCGGCATCAAGGACGCGTGCACGTATTCAATCGTGATGGCTCGGTTTTTCCAGGCAATTGGCCCTTCGTTACTCAAGTCGAGTTCAGACCCGCAGGCGGCGAAGTGATCCAGGCTGGTTTCAAGGCGGGACCGGCAATCGCTGATGTGGCCGGTGATGCCCATCCCGAGATCATTGTCGGGAACTATGGCAATCACGTTTTTGTCCTCGATACCGCTGGAACTATGCTCAGCGGATGGCCGCGGAACGTTGGAATGGATATTTTTGCCACCGCCGCTGCGTTCGATTGGGACCAGGACGGTAAATGTGAAATCGTTATTGCGACCAAAGACGATGTCGAACCATTGGATTCAGGAACCATTCACATGTTTCAAGGTGACGGCACCGAATGCCCGGGATTTCCGGTAGCATGGGATAATCAGGTCTATTCGGCTCCCGTTCTGGCTGACTTCAACGGCGATCTCATCCCGGAAATCATTTTCGGTTGGGGTGATTATGCGAATACCATCGGGACCAAGGGCCTGATGGTCATGAATATGCGATCGGAACCCCTGACCGGCTGGCCCGTATCAATTCCGGACACCATTTACGGCTCTCCGGGAATCGGTGATCTCGATGGCAACGGTGATCTTGAAGTCGTTGTCTGCTCCATGACTGCGGATGTGTACGCATTTCATCACGATGGCAATCCGGTGACCGGATTCCCCGTTTCTGCATCATCCGATCCGGATGCAGCAATCAATTCTTCTCCCGCCATCGCTGATATCAACAACGATGGTCAAGCGGAAATCGTATACTGCATGGAAATCGGTTTTCATGAGTCAGCAGAGTTGCATGTTCTGCAAAGCAACGGACACCATCTGGTTGGATCGCCGATTGCGTTGATGAGCACCGGGTTTTCGTCTCCATGTATTGCCGACATCGATGGCAACGGACACCTGGAGATCATCGTAACCGATACGGCCACCTCGGTCTTTACGATGGCGCATGAGTTCGACCCGGCGAATCAGTATTGGACTACCTATCATGGAAACAATGCATCCACCGGTTTGTATGGATCTGAATCACCGATGTCATCCGGCGTGAATCTCATGATCACCGATCCAGTGTTCAGCGGTGGCGAAGCGTTTGTTCTGGATGCCATTCTCGTCAA
>JAFGMN010000030.1 GCA_016927515.1 candidate division CSSED10-310 bacterium
CCCGGAGATCGAATGTTCCAACGATGCCGGTGTGTCAAGGACGATTTCGGAAAGCACGTTATCCGGCAGATCGGGACAGTGGGTCAGACTGAATCCACCGTCGAACAGAAGCAGGACACCGGTTGCGACCGTGTGATTAAATGATGCATAACCGCTCACCAGCTGAACCTCATCATTTCCCCGGACGACCTCATATGGTGTCAGATCGCTAAATGAACTTTCGAGCGGTCGATCAATCCACTCGGCCTCGCCGTAAACGACATTGCAACGCAGGGCATCGCAGTGCGAAACGGCATATCCTACTAGGGAGGAAGGGCCTCGTGGGGGTGTTCCGCTCGGAACCGGCGTTGGTGACAGAGCGGGATGAACAACCGCGACATTGTAGATTTCGCTGATGGAGCGAGGCAGATTTTCGCTGATGCGCAAGACCAGTTCGACCTGGCGCCAGTGACCTGGATTCAATGTCCCGAACATCCAGGTCACTGAGTTTCCGCCACCATAAGCGCCACCGGCAACATATTCCATATACGGAGGCCAGCATTCCGTCACGATGCAATCCAGCAATGGATATCGACCGGTATTCTTATAGATAAGAAAATAGCGGACCTCGTCACCCGGATGGGCTGCTCCGTAAACATTGTCAGTTTTATGCAATTCCAGATTGCCGCCTTCCGGAAAGGTGCCCCATACTTCATAAATGTTTTGATACCACGATGGATTCGCCCCTGCCTCTATCCCTGGGCACCCCCCCGGTGAAACCGGGCTCCCTCCACCGATTCCCCAGTAATTGACATCACCTCCAACGCTGCCACCTCCATATGCACCATGATGTGAGATAATCTGGTACCCCAAAGCGTCCGGATAATCATTCCAGATAACTCTGACCCCCCAGTGTCCGGTATAACCGCCGGTTCCCTCCTCACAATCAAACTCGATCGTATGCGGAACACGCATTTTATAGGTCGACCGAGCGGGTAGAATAAGACATGACATTAAAATGCAGATAAAAACACATGTTTTCACACTACTATGACGATTCATCTGACTGTCCTCCTCTGTTTAACAGATTATACTCGATATATTTCACGGTTCAAGTTATAATTCCTCATCATGCAAAGACCGAATATTTCTATACACATGTGCGATCCCCGTATCCTGACACTGCTGAATGGCATAAAAGCCATGACATTCGCTCTCGATAGCGATGATCTGCTCCAGGGATTCGTTTTCGCTGTCAACCCAGGTGCTGCCATTCGAAAACGGCATTCGATGGTTGTACAATAAAGAGTCCACGATTTTACACTCAATGACGATTTATGGATTCACATAAGCCGAGGTCGGAACGCATGCATGGTCTCTGGGTGCAGGGAACAATCGATTTGGCTTTCTCGAATCAGAAGCCTGGCATCACAAGCAATTTGAAAAAATATGTCCATTTTGTCCACAATAGGGACGGGGGTGACCGTATCGCATCTCGAATGGTAGGCCCTGGAATGAATCGATGGGACATTGCAATCTACGATGATATGCTGCGTTATGTATTGCATATTGACTGTCTTTCGCGACCACCATCGTCTCGATCTTCTTCCAAACGCATACGCTCTTAATGATTTTTTTCCTGACAGATTCTGGTGTAGGAATTGCAGTGGATGCCGATAGCGATAGACAGCTGGAAAGGAGATCCATGATGACTGAAAAAAAAACGACGGATCTCGGTGAAAAGAAAAACCTGACGCATAACCAATATCTGTTTGGTCCCGTTCCATCTCGCCGGTTTGGCCGGTCGCTGGGCGTGGATTTAGTGCCCTATAAAACATGTAGCTTCGATTGCATATTCTGCCAATTGGGACCGACTACTCATAAAACCGTTACCCGCCGGGAATACGTTCCCGTCGATCGTGTGATCGCTGAACTGGATACCTGGATTCGATCCGGTGCGGAAGCCGATTACATCACTTTGTCGGGAAGCGGAGAACCCACGCTGCACGCCGGTTTCGGTAAAATTATCGATTATGTTCACAGCCATACAGCTATTCCAGCCGTTCTGCTGACCAACGGCGCGCTGCTGAATGACCCGGACGTTCGGGTTCAGGCCGCCAAGGCCGATGTGGTAAAAGTTTCCCTCAGCGCTTGGGATCCGTTCTCCTTGGAACATATGAACCGCCCGCATCACGATATCACTTTCGAAAATATCATCGAAGGTCAACGCCGCCTCCGAGATAATCTTCATGGTCAGTTGTGGATGGAAGTGTTTCTGGT
Organism: candidate division CSSED10-310 bacterium; assembly: GCA_016927515.1. GTDB lineage: Bacteria > CSSED10-310 > CSSED10-310 > CSSED10-310 > CSSED10-310 > JAFGMN01. The sequence goes on from JAFGMN010000030.1 coordinate 2,260, forward strand.
CTGGGGCACCAACACAACCGATCAGGACGTTTCCGCCATCGCTTCCTGGGCACAAACCATTCATCCGGACAAGATCCAACTCAATACTTCCGTTCGACCCCCTTGCGAAGAATATGCCTGGGCCGTGCCACAAGACCATATGCACCGCCTGGCTGCCTTGTTTACTCCAACAGCGGAAGTGATCGCGGAATACAACAAGGACCTGATGGAATCAATTCAAACCGACGAAAACGCGATTCATCAGATGCTCCGACGAAGACCGTGTACTTTGGACGATATCTGCAAAAGTTTCGGACTCCATCGAAACCAAGCATTGAAATATCTGGGTAAATTGATGCGAAATGACCAAATTTACCGCATCCGGCAAAAAGACGGAGATTACTTTGCAGCACGAGGAGACACGCCGTCAAGTGAGTAACCCGGCCACAAAAGGCACTCCACATCACATCGATTCTCCATTATCGAAAACACGCATCGAAAAGGAACATTGTCAAATCAGCAGGTTTTCACTCAGACGAAAACGATGTGAAAAGCGGTGTCCCATGAAAACGGCGAAGAAACGCGGGTTCCGTGAATCAGCGATAGAAACACCCGTGCCATGCACCACCACCACCACGGATACCTGTTCTGTGAATCACCGATAGTGATGCCGGTGCACCACGCCAACGACAAAAAGACCAGTGCACCACACCAACGCGATGATTTACGCCACTGCTGATTTCACAGCGGATCGACACAATTCGCAGATCCCAGAGCCATCAAAAAGATCTGCTGCGCGTCGCCAGCCGTGACCGCCTCATCCCCATTGCAGTCTGCAGCACAAAATTCCTGTGGCGTCGGCGTGATCTGGCCCAGAGCGATCTGGAACGCCATCTGCGCGTCACCGGCTGTGACTTCCCCGTTTCCGTTGACGTCGCCATGGTTGACACACGGTTCCTCGCACGGCTGCGTAAACGATACCCGAACATCGTCGATGTTCCAGCCACAATAGGTGACGGAACTGTCCGTGGGTCCCATGTTCCATCGGATCAGGCAGTTGCCGTTTCCAGCCAGCTGATCGGTGATGTCATACTCTTCATAGCTCCAGGAACTGGGTGCCGTGGATGAACCGGTATGCACCCAGATGGCTGTCCAACTGGATCCACCATTGCCGGAAACCTCGATGGAAGCATGATCCCATGTTGCACTTTCAATTCCCAGCCATTTGTAAAAGCTCAGATAGACCTGGCTGGTTTCCGAACAGTCAAACGATGTCGTCGTGCAATAGGTGTTCGGCATGTTGTTGGTGTAATCTCCGCTGAGATTGTAGCCGACGACCGCGTTCCCCGTATACCCGCCGGATGGATCGCCTTCAAGACCCTGCGGCACACCCCACGCCCATTGATTTTCATATGTCCAGCCGGGATCCATGTCCATGTTTTCATCAATGATCACCACCAGTTCCCAGGTCGTGAAACCGTAATAGACACCTCCATTATCATCAATGCTTTCGTTACCGGCGGCATCGGTGGATCCCACCCGGAATACATATCCCGTGCACGGGTTGAGGTTCGTTAGCAGTACATCATGGATCAGGACCATTTCGTCATCCGAGACGATTTCCACCGGCGGAATGACGGTGCCAAATGTCACCACACTGTCCGACGGTTCTTCCGTCGTCCATGTTATCCGCGCCGTGGAATCCGTGATGTCGGTGATCATGACTTCGGTAATGACCGGACCCGTACAATCAATGATTGCCGTGATGACCACGGTTTGAGGCTGACCTTCACAGTCCGCATCCTCATACGCGGCCGTGAGTTCATCACCATCGTGGACTCCGACAATCCCGGTACCACCCGATCCTTCCTGAATATCGATATTACCAAAGAATTCGCTGGTATCCGGTCCCGACTCCGTGACCACCACCCCCTCGCCCTGCGGATCGCTGTCACTCGTCACCACCACCACAGCCGTCTCCACTGCACCGGGATTGACATTCAGATCGGCATCGATCAGAGAAATCGCAACGGTATCACTGCACGCATACTTCGCCCGGTCCATTTCCAAAACACCACAGCCAGGCACGATGTGAACCGTGGTAATGGCATCCAGATCAAATCCAGGATCTTCGGCACCGGCAGATCCGTCTCCGTCGTCGGTAATCCTGACAAAACGAGCCGTATCCAAACCCGTTCCACTCAAGTCGAACGCCGTCGTTCCCGTTCCGGTACCCACCGGTGACCAGGGACCGGTCCAGGCATTTGCCACCGCCACGGTATATCCCTCCGCCGTGGCATCACCCTCCCATACGGTAAAATCAAACCCCGGGTAATCAACAATCGGCGTCGTTTCTCCCATGTCCATGCAGATGTACCCGGCCACGCAAATGGAGTAGTATTCGCCATCCACTGGTCCCAGTGCATCGGCCGTCTGCGTATGATTGTTGTAACTGGGCTGGTTGTCCCGGCAATAAATCACTTTATAGGCCGCTGAATCGATTCCACGGTCGAGCTGAACATTCACCGTCACCGCTCCACCCGCCGCCGGTACCACCACGCTGGGAACCGTGACCGGTTCATAGTCGTTGGCCCAAACCCGAAGCGAATACGTACCCGGCAACAGGAACCGGTGGTAATCACCCACTACCGGATCGCAGTATACCGGCCAGCCGATCTCAATGACTTCAACCAGAGCCGGAATCGGTTCGCCGGTCTGAAGATCGGTCACCACGCCCTGAATTCCGTTACCGATCCGCTCGAACATATCCAGGGCGGCATCCCTGTTTTGAAGACAATAATCATCAATCTCCGATACCGGCGGGGTTTTATCATAGGATATCTCCACGCAGACCCCCATGGCACCTGTCATGGCATAATCGGCATCCATACTGCCACCGTTGACTGGATACAACACGTAACTGCACTGTCCACCGGAATACCCGGATAATGCGGAATATGCATTCTGAATATCGTCATGCTGTGCTTCATCCCATGTTTGATCTTCTGTATAACACCATGAATACAGGAAAATTTCCGTTCCGGAATGCCCGGACATGCCGATCATGAACTGATTGTTCATGATCAACTCCAGGATGGCCTGCGTTTCAGGCTGTGACCAGGGTGACGGACTACCACCCCATCCATCCCACATGTAGCCGTAATCCCGGTTGCAGTCGACACCGTTCGCATTGTACCGCTGAAATAAGGTCATTCCATCGGGATTCACTGACGGCGTGAACCAGATTTCGCGATTGTCCACGATATTCGAGATCTGAGGGTCACTGCCGTACAGAGTCAGCAGTTCATTCACCAGGTATATCGTAACTTCCATAGCGATCTTTTCGTCGCCATGAATGTTGCCCTCCCACCGGATTTCCGGCTCGTTCTCATCGACCGTAACATTGTCGGAAATTTTGATCGTCATGATATCACGGCCCTGAACGCTCTGTCCCGTCACGATGAACTGCGCAAGGTTCGGATACGTCACCTCGAGGTTCAGCATTTCCTGCCGCAACGATTCATACGTGTGATAATCCCGGTGCTGTCCCCGCGCCTTGTTCGCCGCACGCTCCGCCGCGAGATCGGGTTCCACGATTTCCATTGCGAATCCGGCATGCCGAATTCGCTTGTACTCCTCCTCGCGAATCTCGGCCACCACCCAGGAACCCTCACGGTAATCCGCATCTATCCGCATCGCCCGTAATTCGTGAATATCCGCCGGCTGATCAATCCGGATCTTGACCCGCATATCAGGCAGTTCGAGACCCATCGCCGATCCCAGGGATCCCAGCGAAATGAGAATCAGGACGATGAGCGTAAAAAAAGAATGCATGTGTTTCATAGTACCCTCTCTTCTGTTATTTCTCTGTCAGCCATGTGCTTGCCATCCAATTGCTGTCTCTTGAGTCTCATCTGCAAGTATAATTCCATGGGAGGATAGATTCCAATCCAGGTACCTCACGTAAAACCCGTCGCTGCTTCCCGTGTAAACCTTCCGGCCTGTCTCCATTCTCTCTGTTCTTGCATCCTGCCCGCAATCGATCTATAAAACACCCGATGACGAACTCACCTTCCGATTTTATCAATGACCACAGAACCTCGTTCGAAAAGGGGTATGTCCAGGTCTATACCGGTGACGGAAAAGGCAAAACCACTGCAGCCATCGGCCTGGCGATCCGGGCCGCCGGTGCGGGATTCAGAGTGTTTATCGCCCAGTTCATCAAATCCGGTCAATACAGCGAGATCAAGATGCTGGACCAGCTGAAGGAGTGGATCACCTGCCGTCAATACGGCCGGGGATGCTGGATCCGCGGGAAACCGTCTCCTGAAGACGCCGCCGCCGCCCATGAAGGATTAGTGGACGTTCGCAACGTGATTGCCTCAGGTACATACCAGATAGTGATTCTCGATGAAATCAATGTCGCCACCTGGTTCAACATCCTGACCATTGATGATGTGCTGGGTTTGATCGATATCAAGCCGGAGCGAATGGAACTTGTTTTCACCGGCCGGAAAGCCGATCCGAAACTGCTGGAACGGGCGGATCTTGTCACCGAAATGCGGGAAATCAAACACTATTATCAGCAGGGCGTGATCGCCCGGACCGGAATCGAGAGCTGATTTCGTCCCCTTTATCCGCAGTTAATGGAGAATGATTCCGGACATTTCCCGATCATGTATGCCGATTGCCATGTGTCCGGTTTTTTTCATTCTCGACGTATGAGGATGGCAGGAGCCGTGACCCCCGGGATTGCCACGCCTATTGGTACCCGAACGCAACCCAGTCAATATCGCCTACCAATTCGGCGGTTCCCGGCGCTAATGCTCCAGCCCAGAAAAACAGCCCCGATGCGCTCCCGGTAACCGCCGGCCAATTGAAATCAAACAGGCTGACCGGAGTGATGCCGGCCGGTGGCGTACTGGTGATATAATCCACATCGTGTGTCCAACCCGGCCAGAACCAGTACAGGCCATACACGTCCAGAATGACGAATGTATCCGCTGCAACACCGCCGGATCCCACCAGAAACAGCTCCAGATTGAACGGGTCACCGGCTTCAAAAATTTCCTGGTTCAGGGATAGTTCCGTCGTCAGATAGGGCGACCCATTACCCCAGACAACGGCCAGATCATCCACAAGGGGGCTGACCAACTGTGCTGGCTCCGCTTGAAGCGATACTCCCCAGCGAAGATCCATTGCCGGCGGATCGAATGTCACCACAGCACCAGGCATTGTATCGATCCAGGTCATGCCACCGTCTCCGGACAGGAACCAGAAAATGCCGCCGCCCCTCGGCTCACCCCGGGCATGGGAAATCGCCGCCCAACCGACCGGTTCGCCGGCGTTCAATGACACCGATACGGCATCCGCCCGGTTCCGGACTACCGGCAGCGGGTCCACAAGGGGCTGATCATCACTGAATTGCCGCGTGCCGGTCAGATTCAGGGATTGCAACCGGTACTCGATGAGCCCCGGCACATTCTGCCGTCTGAACATCGCCGTAAGTTGCTGCGGTCCCGGACTGACCAGATCGACGATTTCCATGACAACGGCTCCCGAAGCGTTCACCCGTGCAGGACCCCATTCCAGAATGCCACGCGATATCCGTTGCGCCCAGATTGACGTTTCCACGCCATCCGATGCAGACCATGCAACCACGAGCCCCGCCGGTTCCATCACAACGGTTCTGATCTCACCTGCATCAATGTATGGACCGGCAACTAAATACTCCTCTGCAACACTGTCACCGGCAATCAGGCTGGCATATATTCTGTGACCGTCGATGTCCGATGTGATGGTGGCGACATAGATGAAACCCACGTATTCGGCGATGGCGACAGCTGTGACCTGCACGCCGGGAATGGCATCCACTCGGATTGGAGGATTGTAGAGTATTGTCCCATCAACAGCTATCCGGGTATAGTAGGCATGGAAGCCATCAGCATGGTCATCACGCCAGGCTGCGGCTACGGTACCGTCCCCGAAGAACGCCACAGACAGGTTACTGATCTCCACCGGAGCGCCGTTATTCAACCGCAGATCCCCCGGCAGAAGGCGCGTGCCATCGGGGCTCATGAGTTGGTAGTAAAGCGATGGCGTGCCGGTGCGTTCATCCACCCAGGCCACCGCCGTACGTCCGAGTGTGTCACTCACGGCATCGATTTCACGGGGATCGGGATTGGCGGATGCATCCGATACGGTGCGCCAGTCGTCCCACACAGGAACGCCTGCTGAATCGAAGCGCCGGGCCTGCACCTGCATACGATCTTCGGTCTCTTCACGGTTCATCCGGCAATACACACGGCTTCCATCGAGCGCCTGGGTTGCCACAGTGAACGAATGAATCGTCTCCGAAACCAGCACATCGGCGGTGCCGATACGGGTCAACGGCCATGTCAAATCCCGGGAGAAAACACCCGGGACACCATTCCGGGCATCCGTCCAAAAGATGCTGAACGCAGCATCACCCGAAGCTCCCTTTATGAAACGCCCAAGATTCGGGCTGACCGGTCCGGAAAATGTGTCCAGCACAGCATACCCATTCCAGTCCGGTATACCCGAAGTATCCAACCCGATCAGATAGGTCGTATCAAAAAAATAATCGGAACCGTTCCGCACGAGGATCAGCGGCCCGACATCGATGGAATCGACGATATGGACGCCGGTGAGTGTATACCAGTCAACACCGGGCAAGGTGATCGGCGTCACATCGGCGGTGAGTGGTGAGCCATCCGGTGCGACAGCCCGTGTGTAAGCCCGCCAAGTCCCTTCATAGGGTGATCCCATGGCACAGATCACGGCCGTATCGGCCCATATCAGGCCCTGGTTATCCATACGGTCCGCGACGGCTTTGACAACGGTTTCCGATGCCCACAAAGGAGACCCCTCGAAATCCCGGGCGACAATCTCGACGGATTCGTTGCCACCCGTCACTTCCCGGTAACTAACCAGAACACCGTGATCATCGCGCACAACCATCTTTGCGTTCGATTGAACGTTCGCAGAATCCATGGTCACCAGAATAGCGCTGCTCCATGCCGGGGTCCCCGATGCATCCAACCGGTTCATCACAATATCGTCATTTTCTTCCCAAACAACGAAACTCCGTCCGGATCCATCCATTGCAACCTGCGGATACCGTTCATTGGCTGTACCCGACGGGTGTACGCGGATATCGGCAGGATTCCATCGTTTACTCCCGGTTGCATCCAGTCGCTGCGCATAGATGGAATACGTATCATCCACGCGTCGGTCCGACCAGACCACGACAACATCGCCATTCTCAACACCCGCTGCGTCCACAGCCTGAAACGAATTTCCAGGAATATCCCGATTGACCCGCACCGGTTCCTCCCATACCAATGCACCATCCGGAGACACCCGTTGGGCGAAAATGCCGGGATTCGGGCCGGGATCCTCCCAAAACACGCCGATAGCGTTTCCCGATACGGCCATGGAGGCGACGAATCCGCCGGTATCAATGGTCGCGATTGTCTGCGGCGTTTCCCACGCACTGTTCCCCCATCCATCGTAGCGCTGAAGAACCAATGTTTTCGTTTCGCCTACCTGCCGCATGAATAACACCGCGAAACCGCCCCCGGTCAGCGGCGCTGCATCAATCATGTCCGACGGAATGTACGATGGTGTCGATGGAATCGTGAGGTGACCGTCGAAGATGTTCCAGTCCGCCGTGGTTTGCAACGGCTCCTGACCCGAGTAATCGAAAAAGGATTCGTTTCGTATCCCGGCGGATACCGCGGGTATCATTTGGATGACGACCAGGATCAGCCCTATGTTTCGATATCTATTTTTCATGATTGAGATCATGATGTGATTTCTCCTTCATGTTTGTGTGCCATTCTTTCTTCGTATTCTCGTTCAGAGCACAGGGATGATTTGACCGGGAACGGCGAGAAAGGTTTCATACACGAATTTTTGCGAGTCGAACCCGTCTAGGATGCCTCGAAACAGGACCCGTCAACAGCAAGTGGAAGGGGCGAGTCGGATGGCGTGGCGGACTGTTTTCCGTGGTGATGTGACGGTGTGAATGGCGGGGGGCGGGAAGCGATCGGATCGCGATTTCCATCGCAATCGGTAATGATGAATCAGGAGAATGTTTTCAGAGGATCGACGAATGGGGGGGAAACGGTATCGTGAAGCGATGGCACTTCGTTTTGTGTATGGAGGCTGTGATGCTGATGACCGGATGGACCGTCCGGGTTCATGGTGTCGCTGCGCATCGAAACGTCGGGATATATTCTGATGTACTGGCGTCCGGTTGGGTGGATTGGTCATGGTCAACGGCCCGGAGTTTTACCTGCTCTGATCCCGTGCATGCCGGCACGGCGTCTATTTCCGTAGAGCACACGGTGGCTTGGGGGGGTCTCTATCTGCATACCGATGAGCATCTGACCGGTTCTGCCGTTAGCCATTTGAGGTTCTGGGTTCATGGCGGTGACACCGGTGGGCAGTCGGTGGCGGTCAACCTGTATGACGGTAATCTCAGCGGTGGTCCGGCCGTCAGTGTGACCGCTGTTGCCGGGTCGTGGACAGAAGTCGAGATTTCGCTTCTTGATCTCGGGAGTCCGGCGGTAATCAGCGGTATTGTCTGGCAGGATGCGTCCGGCGGTGCCCAGCCGGTGTATTGCCTGGATGACATCGAATTCGTCACGGTGACCGGCACGCCAACACCGACGCCGACACCGGGTCCCGGACCGGTGTTGGTCGTCCGGGCCGATCAGGGGCTGCATCCCATCCATCCGCATATTTACGGCATGAATTTCGCCGATGAAAACCTGGCCTCCGAACTCGCTCTGCCCGTGCGGCGCTGGGGCGGCAACTCAACCACCCGCTACAACTGGCTTGCGGATACGTCAAACCGGGCCATGGACTGGTATTACGAAAACATCCCGAATCCCAATGACCATCCGGAACTGCTCCCCGATGGCTCTGCCAGTGATCAGTTCATCGAGCAGAATCTGGCGACCGGCACCGATACTCTCATGACAATCCCACTCATCGGCTGGACCCCGGCGGAACGGGCGTTTGCCTGCGGGTTTAGTGTAGCGAAATATGGTCCGCAACAAAGCGTGGATCCCTGGGCACTCGACTGCGGAAACGGTATCGATACCAATGGTGTAGAAATATCCGGAAACGATCCTGCCGATACCAGTATTCCCGCAGATGAGATCTTCATCCAGGATTGGCTCGGGCACCTGACCGGCAAGTATGGGACAGCAGTGGAAGGGGGTGTGCGGTTTTACAATCTCGATAACGAACCCATGCTCTGGAATGATACCCACCGGGACGTGCATCCGGAGCCGCCCAGTTACGATGAGATCCGGGACCGGATCATCACGTACGGCGCGGCGGTGAAAGCAGTGGATCCGTCGGCGGAGACGCTCGGGCCGGTCACCTGGGGATGGACGGCATATTTCTACTCGGCGCTGGACTGGGAACCGGGTGGAAGCTGGTGGCTGAACCCGCAGGATCGTAATGCCCATGGCGGCGAGCCGTTCACGGAATGGCTCCTGGGGGAACTGCAGGCCCATGAGACGGCTTCCGGAACCCGCGTGCTGGATTACCTGGACCTGCATTACTACCCGCAGGCACCCGGTGTAGCTCTGTCCGGAGCGGGATCTCAGGCGACCCAAGCGCTCCGGCTGCGCACCACCCGATCGCTATGGGATCCGTCGTATATCGACGAAAGCTGGATTGGAGAGCCGGTGATGCTGCTGCCGCGGATGGCGACCTGGATCGCCGGATCGTATCCCGGCACGAAACGGGCGGTGACGGAGTATAATTTTGGGGCGTTGGATCATATCAACGGTGCTGTCGCCCAGGCCGATGTGCTGGGCATATTGGGCAGGGAGGGTCTGGATCTGGCGTGCCTGTGGGATCCGCCGGCGTTCGATGAACCCGGAGCCTTCGCGTTTCGGATGTATCGCAATGTCGATGGAGCCGGGCGGCGGTTCGGGTCGACCGGTGTCGATGCCGTCAGCTCCGATGCCGATTCGGTGTCAATCTACGCAGCGCTCAACGGCGATGTATCTGTTCTGTCCATCATGATCATCAACAAGAGCTTTGCGTCCATGGTATCGACACTGAACATCGAAGGGATCACTGCGCCGGAGACGGCCCGGGGGTACCGATACGATGGAAGCCTTCTTTCAGCGATACAGGATCTTGGTGATCTGCCGGTGACAGCCCAGACGATGACACTGGAATTGCCCGCCCAGTCGATCACGCATGTGATTATGACCGATGGAGCCTGCCATCATGACGGGGATGTCACCGGTGATGGTCTCATCACCGCTGGCGATGCGCAGCGTGCGTTTTTGATCGTCCTTGGAGCGGTTTCACCGGAACCCTGGGAGACATGCGCTGCCGATTGCAATGGTGATGGGGATGTCACCGCCGGTGATGCCCAGCAGATTTTCATGATCGTACTGGGTGTCGGAGCGTGTCAGGATCCTTTTCGGTGAGATCTCGCGTGACGGAACCACCGGTGATACAAGCCCTGCCCGCCGATCAGGAGCACAAAGGCGGAGCCGGTCAGTTCGATGATCGTTGCGCCGGCAGGAAGTTCCGGACCGTAACTCAGGGCGATGCCGCCAATGGTGAAAACCAGACTCAGGGCGGCGGCGACGAGCATCATCAGCCATAATTTGTGGACCAATCGCGACGCCATGGCTGCCGGCAGTGTCAGCAGAGCGATGACCAGAATCAAACCCACGACCTGAGTCAGAAGGACCACTGTCAGCGCGGTGATCAAGAGAATCAGCGTATGATAGATTTGAACGGAGACTCCCCGTAGGCGTGCCAGTTCCGGTTGAAAACTGACCGCGAGGAACTGATTGTAGAATAGGATTGTAATCACGATGATGAACAGGTCGAGAACGGCCATGAGGCGAAGTGCGGGCATTCCGACCATCAGGATGTTCCCGAAGAGGTAACTCAGCAGATCTTCGTAGTATCCGGGAGTGATTGAAATGAAGGATATGCCGATCGCCATTCCCACGGCCCAGACTGCGCTGAGGACCGTGTCTTCGCGCTGTTTTCCCGATGCGGTGACGCCGGCGATAATCGATGCAGCCAGTATAGCGGCGAGGGTGGCTCCGGTCAGGGGAGTGGCCCACGTCATACCGTGGACATGGTGGAGATAACGGGCGATACCCATGCCGCCCAGTACGCAGTGGGCGATAGCACCAGCGGTATAGGTCGAACGCCTCACGACAACATAGCTTCCGACGATACCGCATGCGATGGCGGTCAGAACGCCTGCCAGGACGGCATGCTGCAGAAACGCATACTGCTGCAGATGGGTAAAAAACAGGCTCATCGGTTCGTCTCCACCGGTCCCGAGTGATGCGGGATCCGGAGCGATTCCGTGGGGTTGATAATCTGGCAGGACAGTTCGTGCTGCAGCACCGCCATGTCTCCGCTGTGCACTGCCGCCCGTTGGGTTTCCGCCAGTTCTGCCAGGGGAAGTAAGCTGGCTGTGCGGTTCACGCAGGCGACATGGGAGGCATGGCGGGTGACGACACTGAGATTATGGGAGACGACGATGATTGTCATGCGTTGGTTCAGAACGTTGAGAAGATCGTAAATCTGGTGTTCGATCCGCGAATCCACATTTGCGGTCGGTTCGTCCAGCAGCAGCAGGTCCGGGTCAGCAATTAACGCCTGGGCGATAATGATGCGCTGACGTTCACCACCGGACAGGCCGGCGAACGATCGACGGGCGAGATGGGCCATGCTGACCTGGTTCAGGGCTTCTCGGGCCGCGGCTCGATCGGCGCGCCGGAAAGCGCCGATCCGGTGCTGACCGATACGGCCCAGCAGGACAACATCGAGCGCGGTGATGGGAAACGCGGGGTCGAAAAGAAGGTATTGCGGAACATAGGCCACCCGGTGACGGGCAAATTCCGGTGGGGTGCTAAATAGGGTGACGGTTCCTCGGATCGGCGTGATCAGTCCGAGCATCAGGCGCAACAGCGTGCTTTTCCCGCCGCCATTCGGTCCGACAATCGCCACCATGTTACCCGATCGGATCGTGAGAGTGATGTTGTGCAGAATTTCTTCTTGGTCATACGCAAAGCAGACGTTGTTAAACTGGACAACCGGTTCTGTCATGGTTTTTTCTGCTCCTGCAGCGCTCCGGTGATAGTTTCAACAACTCCCCGCAGGTTCGCGAAATAATCCGCGGCCAGGGGATCGATGGTCACGACAGCGCCGTCAATGGCTTCCGCAACGGTGCGTGCCTGATTCCGGCCGAACTGGGGTTGGACGAAAACAATCCGGATTCCCTCCGCTCGTGCCTGGTCGATGAGACGGACCATTTGTCGAGCGCTGGGTTCTTTGCCTTCCATTTCAATGGCTTCCTGTTTCAGACCGTATGCATCGGCGAAATAACCCCATGCCGGATGGAAAACAAGGAACGTTTTTCCCTTGACCGGCTGCAACGCCAGCGCCAGTTCTGCATCAAGCGCATCCAATTCCGCAATCAACGCTGCCAGATTACGCTCGTATCCATCCGTTCCGGACGGATCGATGGCGATCAACGCGTCTGCCATGGTCCGGGCCTGGATTTTGACCAGCCGGGGACTCAGCCAGATATGTGGATCATTTCCATCCGGTTCGTCACCGTGAAGACATGGTGCCTCCCCCACGTGATCATCGTGAGGATCATCGCTTCTGTGAGGAGAATGATGCGTCTGCCCATCGCCGGGATGACGATGCGATTCGATATGCCTCAATGGGATGTTCTGACGGGTATCGACAACGATCAAATCGGGCATTGTCACCTGAATTTTCGGAATCAGAGCGTTTTCGAACGCGACACCGATCCGGAAAAAGAGTGCGGCATCAGCCATGGCCGCCATCTGCCGCGGCGAGGGTTCATAGGTCGCCGGACTGTGCCCGGGTTGAACCAGCGTGTGCACGGTGATCCGGTCGCCGCCGATTCGCTCAGCAAATGTCACTTGCGGCAGAATGCTGACGAAAACGCTGATGCGCGGCAAAACATCTACCTGTTGACCCGCGTCGGCGGGTGATGCGGCCGACCCGGTCAGGGCGGCGTTTCCGATCACCGGAACCATGCAGATCCAAAGAAACCAGAGAAATCGACGATATCGACAGCTGTTCATCCTGTTGTCTCCTCTCATCTCTCTGTATTTTACCATATCGGTCAAGTGGAAATGAGCGTGTCGGCCGCTTCCAGCAGGCGGACCGGGTAGTATCGTTCACCCATCGCTTTCAGTTCGGCGACGATGGCCTGATGGGTCTTCGGTTCCCGGTATTTTC
>JAFGMN010000272.1 GCA_016927515.1 candidate division CSSED10-310 bacterium
CGGAAGGTCGATTCGGCCAATCCCATCAGGCATTCTTTGATGACGGAAACCGGCAGTCCATACGTATTCGCCTGAAATGGATACCGGGTATAGGTGCGTTTCGAGAACACCCATGATTCCCGGTTTTGCCAATGGAAATTGGCTTGCATGAGTCCGCTGACCAGATCGTTGATTCTCTGGATTCGGGTAAAAAAAATGTGACCGGCCCAATCGAAAACATACCCGTCGATCTGTTTCGATCGCATGAGTCCGCCGGGAACCGATTCGGCTTCCACAATCATGCAGTGCCGGTTGAGATTCCGTGCGACGCCCAGTCCGGCCGGGCCAGCGCCGACGATGATCACGGGATTCGTTTCTGGCATCATTCCCCCTTCTACCACCGGATGCCGACGACCGACACCCGGTGCAAAGACGGAAAGATCGTAACCCCAACAGGTGAAGAGGTCAACTCTCCTCCCTGATTCACCGGCATACCGATGCCCGAAACTATGGCTGACTCAGCTTCTGAACACCGGATATTCCCAGGAGCTGGTTGACGTCCAACGTGCGCAAATCGATACCACCCCCCGATGTCGGCAGGAGAATAATGCGTTTATTTTGCAACGCTTTAGCGATTTCCAGTTTGACCATCACTTCACCACCGCTGCCACTGAGTGCCTTGTTCATCACCTCAATCCCGCGGGCTTCGGCTCGGCCTTCGGCTCGAATGGCTTCCGCCAGTTTTTCCTGCTTGCCGAAATATGCGTCGGCGTTGATCTGAGCCTGCCGGAATTCGCCATCCACCTGCGCCTTCATCTTGGACACCTCACCCTTGGCTTCCTCAAGTTTTTTCAGGTATTCCTCCGTGGCCGCCCGGGTTGCAGATTTGTTCTTTTCGGCTAATTGATCCGCAATTTTCTTATCCTCGATGGCTTTCTGATAAGCAGTATTGAACCGGTAATCCCGCGTCATGATCCGCTCGACAATAACTCCGTACGGATTCAACATATCATTGAGGATCTGCGCGGCTTCCATTGCTTTTTCATCCCGCCGGTTCGTGACATAGAATTCTTCCGTCCGGAGTTCACCGAAAATATCCCGAGTGCGACTCCGGGCTACCGTGCGCATGACGACATCCTTCAATTCTTCATCGCTGCGGGCGATGTTTTCCAGAATCTTCGGTGCTTTGGCCGGATCGATCTTGTAGCTGATGATGACATCCAGGCTGATGTCGTTGCCGTCGATGGTTTTGAACAGCAGATCATCCTTACTGTTCCGGTCACCCCGGCCCGATTCGTATGTCATTTCCATATTGACGAGACGGGTATCGAATGTATGGAAATCGTTGATGATGGGAAAGAAGAAATAAGTGGATCCTGGAGCGTATACTTTCTGTTCGATTCCCTTGCTCGGGCCCAGTTTTTTCGTCCGCACACCGACCTCGGTCGTTCCCGTAGAAACAATCATACATCCGGACATCGTCACCAGGAATCCGGCAAGAATGACTGCGAATCCGATTTTTTCGAAAAGACGATACGGTTTCATTATTTCACCTCGAACATGTTCAGGCTATCCCGCAGATCCAGTGGATTGTATCCCGTCGATCCGTCGGAAGGCAGAATGATGACATCGATGCCTTTCAGGTTCTTCGCCATTTCGATTCCAACCAGCATATCAGACCCCGCCGTACGCAACGCATAATTCTTCAACTCCGTTTTCTCTGCTTCCGCCAGTTTGATCAGCAGATCCGCTTCCGCGTGGCGTTTCCGCACGTAAAGATCTTTTTCCGCGTTCATCTGAACAATGTACGCCTTTCCCTCTTCCAGCTTGACCGCCATATTGGCTTCACCTTCCTGGATCACCCGTTTCAATGTAGCTTCTTCTGATGCCGCCTTTGCTTCCGACTGGTTTTTAAACACCAGCTGGTCTTTCAGTTTTTTCTCTTCGATATTTTTCTGGATTTCATCGGAGTATTTAAAGTATCGAACGAGGACCTGTTCCACGTGAATTCCTTTATCTTCAAGCTGTTCGTTCAGAATCCGCCGAGCAATCACTGTTTTTTCGAACCGGAGCGGACTGTTGTAGAATTCTTCGGTGGTCAACTGCCCGAGGGCTTGTTTGAGCACCGGTTCGGCTTTGGGAATGATGCCGTTATCCTCATACATTCGTCCTGGTCCGATGGTTGTGATCACTTTATACGGGTCTTTTATGCGGTAGAGAATCGAACAATCCACATCGACGAAAAATCCGTCGGAAGTCTGGATATGGGCAGCCTTTTCTGCCCGGTAGTGTCCCCGGTTCGAACGAGATCGTGAATCAGGATAATCGGTGGTCTCGAAAACCAGCAGGGTATTTGGAAACTTGTGAACCTGATCCAGGCCGAACGGTTTCCGGAACATTAGCCCCGGAGCGTACACCGTTTTCTGGATACCTCGGTTGATACCGATCTTGACCTCTTTCAAGGCCATTTCACCCGGTCGGACATATACGAGAAACATGTGATAGATAACAAAACACATCAGCATCAGTACACCGATGAATCCTATCCATCGGGGGATGCCTTTTTTGCGGTGCTTCTTTGCCTTTACCGGAAAAGGCGTCACACCTGGAATGTCAAACTGCTCGTCAGCCATAGAATCCTCCTTGATAAAAGTGAGTCATCCGCCGTATCACGATGGCATACGAACGGCGGGATGCGTCTATTCATACCTGCAGTATGACAGATTGGAAGGTCTGTTGGCGATAGGCTTGACGCTGCAGGGTAAAAACGGGATACTTATCGAAGCTAGGATAGAAAATTGCTGTTATTGAAACCATGTGTTTTCAGGAAGGGTGTTATGGTCTCTCCAAGCAATTCCGGTCGTGATTACAGTCGCGTTATCCGTTTCTGCATGGATTTTCAGGGCTTGCTGAAAGCGGTCGAAATGTATACTACTGAACATCTTGCAGCTGTCGATGCCGCCGTTCGCTGCCTGAACTCTTTCCGGCCGCTGGTATTCGAAGATCAGACGATCACGATCACGCCGGGAAACTCTTCGTTGCAAATTGGTCCGACATTCATCCCTGAAAAGATCCTGGAGCGGACGCCGGCGTTCCAGCGTGTGGCGAAACTGCTGGATGATCGGCGAATTACGATGATCGCCATCCGGCCTGACGTTGCCGCCGATGACTTCCTGGCCATGGCGCATACGTTGACATCCCCTTTTGAGCCGACGGTTGCGGAACGCCAGTATGACGAACTGGAAACGAAAACCCGGTACCGGATCACCATTTCCGGTAAAGAAACAGAAAGAACAGAATCGGTCCAGCACCTGCTTCCGCACGTGATCGCCGGAAGTCTGGATGTCGAGTTGACCAGTGCATCCCGTGAACTGCTGTACCTGGAAATCACGCGCAACATCGAAGAAACGGGGCGCGTCCTGCAGAAGCAAATGAAGAAGGAAGTATCGCCTGAATCTCCGACGTGCCCGCGGGATGTGCTGAACGAATACTGCAATCGATGGGTGCATCTTTTAGGCGAGTTGCTGGAGATGATTCATTCGGGGCAGGATACGGCCAGTGCCGAGCGCCAGAGACAGGTTCTCGAGATGATGCTGCCGTATCTGGAAACCATCCCAAATGACCAGCGATGCCCAGAATTCAATGCGCTGATGGACAAGATGCATGGCGGAGATCTCAGTACGAAAATCCGTCTGTTTGCAGAGTATTATGACGGTGTGTTTCAGCGAGTGGCGGACTTTACCACCTTCCGCCATCGAGTGGATTCTCTGATTCTGGCAATCGAATCATTAAACGATGCAGCACCCGATGAAACAGTCATCCAGTCGATCCGGCACCAGTTAGATGCCATCATTCCGGGAACGACCCATTTCACTATCCTGTATGACAAGCTGATCCACCGGGTGTATCAATCGCATCATCCCGAACTTGTGCATAACATACTCACAAAAACGTTCGGTGCCTATCTCACGCAGGAAAGCCTGGATGAAGCAGCGGTGCAGATTCTCGGTGAAAAAACCCAGAGTTTCTGCCATGAATTCAAGTCCTATTGCGAAAACACGCTTACATATTTTATTCGGACAATAAGTGAGGTCAAGGAACCCGCTCCAAATCCAAAGTTGATTGCTATTCCACTGAACACGCTAGCCATGGAATGCGAAAGTTGCGAGCGAATTAAGGAATGCGGGGTGTTCGATCTGATTTCCCGCCTGATCCCGGAACCCCGTATCCCTCGCATACTCCGGCTTCCGTTGATCGAACACTGGCAGCGAATGGCCCACGCCCTGCTGGAATGCGACATCAATGTCTTTCGGACGCGCATTCCGCCCCTGGCAGAATCCGTACTTGCTCCCGACGCATTCGACGAAAACGATATTCAGGATGTGATTGCCGATGCCTGGAAATCATTCGCCGACACGACGTACTTTCAATCGGTGTTCAAGCGGTTGACTGATCCCGATCGGGAAACGCGGTTCAGCACAATCAACCACCTGGCCAATTACGGGAAGTTCGCCGTATGGCTGAGCCTTGGCGGGCTCAATAACGACAACTGGCAGCTTCGGCGCAATCTCGCAACAATAATCGGGCGCGTCGCTTCCCTGGATGAACCGGTATTCCTGAAACTGGTCCTCAGAGACCGCGACTGGCACGTGCGGTTTGAAGTCATTTCCGCCTTGCGCCGCCGCGTGGAAGAAGTGACCGGCCAAATACGAAAACAAGCGAATCATCCCTTGGGCCGACTCATCACTCTGGCTCTGCTGGACGGACGCCAGGAAATCCGCATGGAAGCGTATTCCATCATCGAAAACATCGCTCCACCCGAAGCCGTTCGAAGCCTGATCAGCACATATCAACGGTTGAGTGCGGTCAGCGACGATTACGAAATCCAGGAGCGGTCGCGAATTTTGGCGATCATGTCGATGCTGGGCCGGAACAACTCCGAAGCAGCGAAAGATGTCGTGCACTTTGCTGGTGAAATTGCATCAATGAAAGAAGGAATACTTACTCCGCAATGGATGATCCCGTTAAAGAAGGCCGCGGTGGAATGTCTCGTCATGATTGATACACCGGACAGCCGGGCATGGCTTGAAACCCTCGCCCACAAGCGCCCGTACAAACGTGGTGTTGTCGGAAGGGAAGCCCGGTCAGTGTTGAAGCGCTTGCAAAAGGAATCGTGATTTCTTTCCAGCTTTCGCTTGAAAAGAACCGGGGTGACCAGGTATATGACAGGGCGGAGGAGAAATCGTATGCGCCTTGAACAACCCCGAATCCTATGTTTTGTTTGCTGGATTGCTTTGTTTAGCCTGACGGCATGGTCCGGGACGTCTGCTGCCGGTATTCCCGAAATTGTCGGACCGGCTGACGATGCGCGTTTTGGTTCCGACAATGGGATTGTTGTTCTGGAATGGACATCCGAAGATTGCCTGGATTTTCAGGTGGACATCGCCGTCGACGCCGATTTCGCCATTGGCACGGGTCCGATGGCTGTCATTGGAGCATCGTTTCTGAACGTGACGGATCTCGTCGGTGATGATGTCTGGTTTCCCTTGTCGATCACATTGTACTGGCGAGTGCGGTGCCTACCGGAATCCGGGGAACCGGGTGGTTGGAGCGATGTGCGTGTGTTTCATAAATCTACACTCGAGAGTCTCCTGCTTCATCTCGGTGCCGATGGGCGATACAGTCCAACGACAACCATGCCCCGCTTGACATGGGAAACCACTTCCTCCGCCTCGGCGTATGACATTGCGTTTTCAGTGTCGGACGCTTTCGATCCGGAATTGGGCTGTGTGCGAATCACCGAATCCAGCCTGGATTTTTCCGACGTCAATCGGGATTCATGGGATTTACTCGAAGGCGTCTTCTACTGGCGCATCTGCGCCGTACATGCATCTGGCGTCCCAGGTCCGTGGTCCGAAACGGGCCGCCTGTCGAAAACCCGGATCGATGCACCAACCATCATCTCCCCCACTGATGGCCATGTCTATCCCCCCTTGTCCTCTCCTCCCATCCTCTCCTGGCAAACATTGAATACCCTCGAACAGTATCAGCTCCGGTTGTATGCAGATCCCACGAACGAATCGGGTCTCCTGACAATCGATCATTCGGGTTCCACAACCTTCAACTTCAAAACGGATTTCGGCGCCTTGATCGACGATGAAACATGGCATTACGCGCCATTTACCGTTTATTGGGCCATCGCCGGATGCGATGCCGAAGGCCGACCGGGACCGTTCAGTGCACCCCGAGAACTGATCAAGCCGGGTTGGCATCGATTCGCCGGATACGGCGATTCCATCACCGCTGGCGAATGTGTCGACGATGCATATCTCGGGATACTGGATACTCTTTTGGTGCCGGTATGGGGAGAAAAAACGTCTCATGTTAATATCGCCGTTGAAGGAATGAAATCGAAATGGGGCGCTGACAATGCAGCAAGCCGGCTCCGAGGAGCCTGTCCTCAGTTCGTGTTGATCATGTTTGGAACCAATGACTCGGTGGATCCCGGTAACTGCGATCCGCCCTACGAGTGCGATATTGCCGGTCATCTGGCCGAAATGGGAAGCATTGCCCGGAACCACGGTTCGATCCCAATCATTTCCACGATCATTCCCGTCAACCCGGACGGGAAGCAAGCCCAAGCCCAGAGCGACATCGATGACAACAACGATGCCATTATCGCCATGGCCGACCAGATGGATTTCGAACTGGTCGATCTGAGCGCGATGTTTTTCGCGCACGGCAGTTTGCCGGAACTTTTTTGCGACTGGGGACATCCTAATGAAGAGGGGTACAGAATCATGGCGTCAGGTTTTTACGACGGAATCATGAATGCTGTAAATTGAACTATTGGCAAGTCCTGTCGCACACAGTTTAGCCGGAATCGGGATATACTGGATCAGTCGCCGTAGATTCGATCGTCCAATCGGGTCGGCGTTCCGACTCAAGGATCTGCTCCCCATCGGTCTATCAGTCGTTCTAGCCAACATCTCCGATTTCGATCTCATCATCGGATGGATTGCTGACCAATATCTGCACCACCAATTCTCCCACACTCTAGCCTTCGCCCTTTTCATCGGAGGTCTTGCCGCATTGGCTGCACCGCTCTTTCGCGTTCGACGGTTCCGTGCATTCTGGCTGGTGACCGCTCTCGTGGCATCCCATGTCGTGATGGACACCTTCACGAAAGATACAACAACACCGAAAGGCTGCATGCTGTTGTGGCCGGTCACCGATATCTATTTCATCTCACCCATTCCGATCTTCCTCGATATCTGGCGCATGTCACCGGCCTTGACATTCGGATACAACAATCTCAACGCGGCGATTCGGGAAACCGCTCTCGGCGGTCTCTTTTTACTGATCGTCCACCGATTCCACCGATTTCCACGGCCGGCGATCCGGTATCTGCTTCCGGGAACAGGGCTGTTCATCTTTCTCGCCATTGTCGCGCACCGGCCGCTGATGACCCGGGCGGAACGCCAGCTGGAGCTGTTCTGGGGGCCGCCACCGGTCCAGGCCGCATCGATAGCCCCGGAGGGCAACACCGGCATCCTCTTCGCATCGCGGCGGACGGGGAATATGGACATCTTCTGGATTCAGCCGGATGGATCAGAATTGAAGCAATTGACTGATGATCCTGCGGAGGATATCTGGCCGATTTGGTCGCCTGACGGTCAGTGGATAGTCTTCCAGAGCGACCGGAGTGGCAACCGGGATGTCTGGATGATGGCTCCGGACGGATCCGGCCTTCGGAATCCCACACGACATGATGCAATGGATGAATCGCCTTACTGGACGGCGTCCGGTAACCAGATCGTTTTCAGCTCCAACCGAACCGGCGAATTTGAGATTTTCGTCATGAACCGTGATGGATCGAATGTGAAGCAGGTCACGCGATCCGACGCCGGTATGGAGCTGCTTCCCGCCGTTTCACCGATTCAGGATGTCGTGGCGTACAGTGCCAACAAACCCCTGATACCGGGCTGGCACATCTACACGCTGTCGCTCAACGGCGGCAACCCTCTCCGGGTCAGCTCGGAACCCGGTTGCCGCGCACGGTGGTCGCCGGACGGCCAGTTCCTGGCGTATGTGTCGGGAAGCATGGGCAATCCAACGGATATATACACATTTAGGGAAAACGGACGGCGACGGCAGCGCCTTGTGGCAACACCGGAATACGATTATGATCCCTGCTTTGCTCCTGATGGAAAATACGTGTGTTTCGCCCGGGCAGCCGGGAAGGACAAAAGCGGATGGGATCTCTGGATCGTCGCAATCGGCGGCCGGGAGCTTCGATCGCTCACAACCGATGGATTGGACAACCGATTCCCTTGCTGGCGATAGCTGTCTCGAAAACAGTCACTACTGGCGGGGCGGCCCATTGACCTGGCCGATGCACCCATGTACAACCTGCGCAGGAGGCGCACGTTTGTGATTGAATATCGGAATTTCAGTATCATCGCTCATATTGATCATGGCAAATCCACCCTGTCCGATCGGTTGATACAAGCAACCGGAATGGTTCAGGACAAAGATTTCCATGACCAGTTACTGGATAGTATGGATATCGAACGGGAGCGGGGAATCACGATCAAGAGCAATACAATCTGCCTTCCGTATACTGCTCGTGACGGCAAACTGTACCGGCTCAACCTGATCGATACGCCGGGACACGTGGATTTTTCCTATGAAGTTTCCCGCGCACTGGCATCTTGCGAAGGCGTGTTGCTGTTGGTCGATGCATCACAGGGCGTCGAAGCCCAAACCCTCGCCAACCTCTATGCCGCCATGGAACACAACCTGGAAATCATCCCTGTCATCAACAAAATCGATTTGCCCTCCGCCGACGTCATCGGCACACTGGCGCAAATCGAAACCGATCTCGGGCTAGATCCCGAACGGGCTATCATGTGCTCCGCTAAAACCGGGCAGGGTGTCGATGATGTGTTGGAAGCCATTGTGCGCGATATACCCCCTCCGAAAGGCGATCTGGAGCAACCACTGGCAGCGTTGATTTTCGATGCAAACTACGATCCCTACCGCGGAGCTATCATCAGTTGCCGGGTGGTCGACGGGATTGTCAAACCCGGTGACATCATTCGTCTGATGGCCATGGCAGCCAGCTACAAAGTGGAGGAAGTCGGCACATTCGGTCTGGCACGGTTGAAGCAGAAAAGTCTCGGTGCCGGTGAGGTCGGTTATGTCATCGCCGGGATCAAGACGGTCAGCGATACACGGATCGGAGACACCATCACCCTTCATCAAGCTCCCCGCCACCATCCTCTCCCCGGCTTCCAAGAGGTCAAACCGGTTGTTTTTTCTTCCGTGTATCCCATTGATGCCGACGATTTTCCCACGTTCGCCGAAGCATTGGAGAAATACAAACTCAACGATGCTTCCGTGATTTTTCAGCGAGACTCATCTCTGGCACTGGGCCAGGGATTTCGCTGCGGTTTTCTTGGCCTGCTGCACCTAGAGGTTTTTCAGGAACGGCTTGAACGCGAGTACGATCAGTCGATCATTATGACCGCGCCGAGCGTCCAGTATCGGTTCATCATGAAGGACGGTCAGGAATTGCTCATCGACAACCCATACTATTATCCAGACCCATCGAAGATTGAACACGGGTTCGAACCCTATATCAAAGCCTCGATCCTGATCCCCGAACGCTACATGGGTCCGGTCATGACGCTGTGCATCAGCCGCCGCGGAGAAAACTCCCGCTTCAGTTATCCTACACCCGGCCGGGTCGAAGTCACATTCGATATGCCGTTGGCCGAAGTCATTTTTGATTTTTACGACAAGTTAAAAAGCATCACCCAGGGATATGGTTCCTTTGATTATGATATGATTGGGAATCGCGCGAGCGATTTGGTCAAACTGGATATCCTCGTCAATGGAGAAAAAGTTGATGCGCTTTCTCTGATCGTATACCGGGATCGTGCCCGGGATCGCGCCGTGCAGATCTGTGACCGTCTAAAAGATGAAATCCCTCGACAGATGTTCAAAATCGCCATCCAGGGCGCTATTGGCGGCAAAATCATCTCCCGGTCCACTATTTCCGCCCTTCGTAAAGATGTTCTCGCGAAATGCTACGGTGGTGACATCACGCGGAAACGAAAGCTGTTGGAAAAGCAAGCCAAGGGCAAGAAGAAGATGAAGATGATCGGTTCGGTGATGATTCCGCAAAAAGCATTCGTCGCGGTTTTGAAAAGCAAAGATGATTGATATTCCCGAATCCTTCGCTCCGGGACTGTATATCCATATCCCTTTCTGCCGGTCCCGATGCCGGTATTGTGGGTTTCCGACTAGTGATCAGAGTGATACCGGCCGAATCTCTCGATACCTTGACGCTGTCATCATGGAACTGCACGGTGTCGCTCCGGGATGGAATCGGTTCGATAGCCTCTATCTGGGCGGTGGCACTCCCTCCATCGTATCGCTTCCGGAGCTGGAGCGATTGGTGGAATCGGTGAACCGGCATGTGAAATTGGCGATGAATTTGGAGTTCACGATGGAGGTCAATGCCGGCGATGTTTCCCGGGAATCTGTAGCCGCCTGGACATCGTTTGGCGTCAACCGGATCAGTCTCGGTGTTCAAGCGCTGGACGATCGTGCATTGCATCTACTGGGGCGACGACACACGTCTGCCCAGGCATTGGAAGCTGTTGCGATAATTCAGGAAGCGGGTGTCGCGTTGGGCATCGACTTAATCTTCGGTTATCCCGGCCAGACCCAATCAGATTGGGTCCGAACACTCGACCATGTGGCGTCGCTTCATCCGGATCATCTATCGTGTTATCAGATGACGGTCGAAACCGGCACGGAAATGGCGCAACAGATCACATCCGGGGAATTGATTCCCGCCACTCAGGATCAGGAAGCGAGCTTGTTCAGGATAACCCATGATCACTTAACGCGTCGGGGGTATGATCATTATGAGATTTCAAATTATGCCGCCGATGCCGGTCGAATGGCGCGTCACAACACGAAGTACTGGTTCCGCATACCAGTTTTAGGTATCGGTGCGGCAGCGCACAGTTTCGACGGCCGGCGACGGTGGTGCAATGCTCCAAATGCAGAGAGCTATTGGCTTGACATTGAGTCGGGACGATCCCCGATCGTCAACACCGAATCCCTCAATACCGTCGATGAAACCATCGAGTCCATCTTTTTGGGGATCCGGACCCGATGGGGTTTCCCGTGCGATCGTCTGCCGCCCGGAGCGGGTTCCGATGGCCGCATCCGGGCCATGCGGGACGCCGGATGGATCCGTGAAGACCACGGCCGGATAACGGCCACGGACGAAGGGTTTGCCGTGGCCGATGCTATTGCAGAAGTGATCATCGCCGCCGCCGGGTATGTCTAAGGCAGCGTCAGTGTACAGGGGGAAACCGGTGATCCCGACAATCCCCGCAGTTCCACCCCCGGCACGACGGCCGGTATTCCCGCGGATCGATCCGCCCCGAATCGGATCCCCAGCCAGATCGGCACACACCCTGCAGATGTATCCGCGATCAGTGTGCAGGCATTATCATAAAACCAGTCTTCATAGACGGGATACGCTTCGGCACGATCAGTGCGAATGTGGGACACATAGCCCGGATCGTTATACATGGCGACATCCACCCGCGCATACAGTGGATTGAGATAAAAACTCCCCGTTACGATGAAGTAAATAGGGTCTCCGTCGTAATCGTTTCCAGCCCCGTATCCGGTGAAACTGTAATTGGAACCGTTGAAACTCAACGGAATGTCCGAGAAAAACAGCGCTGCTTCCCGGCCTTCACAACCCATCATACCATCAGCATACAGGAACAGATCATCTTCTTTGACTTCGATATTGAACCGGGTTTCCACCTTTGAAAAGATCTCCGGAGAAAACAGATACCAGATATCGTACGGCGTGAATCGCACTCCGCGGATGGTCAGCTGGGTGATCCCCTTCTTCTTTCCTTTGATGAAAATGCTCTCTCCCGTGAAGCTAACATCGGCGATGGATGTATCATCGACTTCGTATCCAGGATATGTTTCGGTCAGATACAGGTACAGGGCAATCGGACCATTGAGAACGCCCGCACCGAAATTCGTTGTGGCCAAGGCCTGCTGAATACCCATTTCCTTCATGTAGTCGTAATCCACGGTCACGATGCTCTGGGATGGCGGACCGGTGAGGGACAGAATATCTTCCGTCATACTGATGCCGATATTGTTGAGGATACCGGTGACAAAATTGAGAATGCTTTTTATGGCCTGATCTTTGGCCGATTCAGAGAACGGAAGTTTTTCGAAAAAACCGAACAGCATGATATCGAGCACGGTGGTGAACGATGCTTTTTGCCATGTCATCTGGGCGTTGTACAGGCCGTGGAGAGTATAAATCTGGGTTGAGCCATTATCCACCTCGACATATTGATCGCCCATGGATCCGTCTTCAATTCCGAAAGCCTGAAGGTCCGATGTGACAAATCCATCCAGCGCTTTATCGGCGATTTTCAATCCCAGTTGAATGCCGCCGGCAACAGCGGGAAGTGCCAGTCCGACGCCGCCGCTCGACAAAGCCGCGATCGCCGCTGCCACATCGATCGCTGACCAGGCGATATCAATGGCTGTCAGGCAGGCACTGGTCGCATCGACCATCATGTAGAATTGCATGTCATTGGCATGATCCGTTCCGTTAAACGCATGGGCCGTCTTCTCCAAATCGGCAAACAGGCTGAAAATACCCGAATCCATCATTATTTTCTCGAACATTTCTTGTTCTTCGATCGCGAGATTGCTCCATTCGGCAATAAACACATCGAAAACCGCATCGGCACGATCCATGGCCGCGGTGTATTCCGTTCGCTGAGAGGCCGGAATATCTCCCCGGGCGATGGCTCCTTCAACAATATCTGTTTTGAACACCGTTCCCAAAACATCGAAAGCGCTATCCATACCGGCAACGACATCGCCGTGCGGCATACCCGTTGCTGGAAGCGCATTGACGGTGAATACCAGGCTATTGGACGTTTCGTCGGCGGTATGGAGTGTCAGTGTGTAAGCGCCCGGATCGATAATGGGAACAACGAATGTCGCCATATCCACGCCATTATCAAGCGTTTTCACTGTCATAGCAGGAACAGGTATGTCTCCGATGGTTGCATAGATATCGTGCATATCGCCGCCCATACCCAATCCGTAGACCCAGATGGTCCGTCCCGGTGCCGCCGAAATGGGGTTGATCTCATTGAGGATGGGGTGGTCCATCCATCCGAAGGAACAGAGAGCGATATTGCTGATCAGCCGGCCGTCCGCCCGGGTGACGGCGGCGATGAACGATGCATCCATGAATGTCCCGGCACCGGATGGCCAGGGAAACGACGGGAGAATTCCGACTGTTGTGGTTCCATGTCCCGGAATGGTGACCGGATGATAATCGAAACCGCCGGGGTACCGGCGCCAGGACGGGGAAAACCAGTAATTGCCGACGCCGACATCGAGTGCAACGAATGCGGCGGCCTGGGCATATTCCGGACCGATATTCTCCATTATCAGATCCAGGGAACATGGATTTCCGGGAACAAAAAACCGGCTCGGCATGCTCAGTTTCAGATCAACATCCTGTCCATGAATGACTGGCACGGTCAATACGCCGACAAGAAAAACGGCAAGGACACGTTTCATATACATCATGACAACCTCCTTTGTGCAGAGCTGCACGCGTGCTCGTTTGTATGTATTTATTCATAATGCGCCGGTTTCGTCAATTGGTTCTCGATTCAAGGGCTCCAAGCGGATGATACGGCTCATCGCACCGGATTCGAATCTGAATCACGAAATCGTGCATTGGGTCCCGCTATTTGATATGAGGTTTGATGGGTCCGGCGGCATGGGTTGAAGCGAACAAATGGGAGCATTTGGGGATAATGGGTGAATCAATGGACGAGACGGCCGGGATCGAATCGATCCCTGATTTGATGCTGACGCCGATGGAGTGTGCGGCGGTGTCCGCATCGGCCGGTGTATTTTCCTTTCGGGTACCGGCGCATTATGCCGGTCTGATTTGCTGGGACGACGCGTCCGATCCATTACGGATTCAAGTGGTTCCGGACATTCGGGAAGCGATGATCCGGTCGGATGAATCCCCGGATCCGCTGGGAGAGGGCGGATCGATGCCGGTGCCGGGGTTGGTTCATCGGTATCCGGGTCGGGTCTTGTGGCTGGTGGCGTCGGACTGCCCAATCCATTGCCGATTTTGTTTTCGCAGGAGCCGAATGGTGGATCCGGCTGCTCGATTGAAAGCGAGCATGGGTAATGGAGGGACAACGGGGAGTCAGATTCCCGTTAACGGAAACAATCCGGATAGCGATATTTATCGAATTTTAGATTATATCGCTCGGCATCCGGAGATCCATGAGGTGATTTTATCCGGCGGCGAGCCGCTGTGGGTTCCGCAGATCCAGATTCATGAGATCATCGACCGGCTGAATAACATTCCCCATGTCCACTTTATCCGCGTGCATACGCGATTGCCTGTCGCAGCACCTCACATTCTTGACGGGATACCGGAAACCCATTGGAAAACGTCGACGATAGTACGGTTTGTGATTCACATCAATCATGCCCGTGAGTTATCGCCTGCGTGTCGAGCCGTGATCCGCCGGCTGGTAGATGGCGGTTTTCCGGTGTTAACGCAGTCGGTCCTACTGGCTCGCGTCAACGATTCCGTACAGACCTTGTGTCGATTATTCACGGATATCTCCTCATTAGGAGCGCATCCGTATTATCTGCATCAACTGGACCCGGCTCCCGGTACAGCCCATTTCAGGGTCGCAGATACCCGCGCGTGTGCGTTAGTTGCAGCCGTGGCGCGTGAAGTACCGGGATATATGGTGCCGCGATTGGTTCGAGATATCCCCGGCCGTGCGGCCAAGGTCCCATTGCATTTTTCCCCTTGACTTTCGCCTTATCTTCGCCTTATATTCGGTATAGGCGAAACTAAGGAGTAGTCGAATGATGAACTTAACAGCCAGGCAGAGAGAAATATTGGATTTCATCACGGATTACATAACCCGTCATGGATTAGCGCCATCGGTTACCGAAATTAAGGATCGGTTTCAGTTGGGGTCGTTGGGAACGGTGCACAAGCATTTGAAAGCGCTTGAGAGTCGTGGGTGTATTCGCCGATCGAAAGGGTGTGCCCGTGCCATCGAGGTTATTCGGCTGCCGAGCAGTCGAATCTGTGAGGTACCGATGCTGGGTCTGATTGCAGCTGGTTCGCCGATTGAAGCGTTGGAAATTCCGGACAGTTTATCGATTCCGGAAGACATGTTGGGTCGGGGACAGACGTATTCGTTGCAGGTCAACGGTGATTCGATGATCGAGGATGGCATTCACGATGAAGATTTCATTATTGTCGAGAGCCGATCGGAAGCGCGGAATGGGGAAATTGTTGTTGCGGTGGTGGATGAATCCGAGGCGACTGTGAAGCGTTGGTATCGGGAGGGTGATCGGGTGCGATTGCAGCCATCGAATGCAACGATGCAGCCGATCGTGGTTTCGGCCGCATCGGTGAAGATTCGAGGAGTCGTTATTGGATTGATTCGCAAGTATCGCTGATAGGTATCACGCGAATAGCGAAGTGTAACGGCATTTAACTGAAGGAGATCGATATGAACGGAAAAAAAGCGTTCGGGGATCAGTTTGCGGGTGCAATTCGAAAAATCATGCATGTGGATATGGATGCTTTTTTTGTATCGGTTGAGTTGCTGAAGCGTCCGGATCTGCGAGGGAAGCCGGTCATTGTTGGTGGAAAGTCAGCCCGAGGGGTTGTCAGTACTTGTTCGTATGAAGCTCGTGAGTTTGGCGTTCACTCGGCGATGCCGTCGATCCAGGCAATGCGATTGTGTCCTCATGCCATCTGGCTGTCGGGCGACCACGTATCCTATGGGTATTATTCTCAGCGTGTTTTTGAAATTATGCGCCGGTATTCGCCAGAGGTCTATCCGTTATCAATCGATGAAGGACGGATTGATTTAACCGGAAGTGAAGCGTTATTCGGGCCGGCGGCCCGGATCGCTGATCGTATCCTGGTGGAGATTCGCGATGAATTGGGGTTACCGGCATCTGCGGGATTGGCTAACTCGGGTACGACAGCGAAAATAGCGTCGGAGTATGCAAAACCAAGGGGATTAGCCATTGTCATGCCGGGTCGGGAGCGGGATTTTTTAGCTCCGTTACCGGTCGAAAAAATCCCGGGAGTCGGTAAAAAGAGTCTTCCGCATTTTCATCGTTTAGGTATTGTCACCATTGGGGACCTGGCTGCTTATCCAGAAGATCAGCTGCATCATCAGTTCGGTAAATGGGCGGTATCGTTGATCAGCATTGCATCGGGTGTATCCCGCAGTGTTGTTCCGCACATTCCCGTATCCCCGAGTCGCAGCAATGAATGTA
Source organism: candidate division CSSED10-310 bacterium (assembly GCA_016927515.1). Classification (GTDB taxonomy): domain Bacteria; phylum CSSED10-310; class CSSED10-310; order CSSED10-310; family CSSED10-310; genus JAFGMN01. The sequence continues at coordinate 16,417 of JAFGMN010000272.1, forward strand.
CTTTTACATCAGATTTACACGATCGGGACGCTATCCGTTTAGAAACCCGCAAACTGGTTGAGAAACTTGGTTTCCGTTTGCGTCGCTCCGGTTTAAGAGCAGCTGTCCTGAGCATTAAAATACGGGATGGGCGGTTTCGGACGATCACGCGTTCGCGTCGTTTGTCGAATCCAACGAACCGGGATCATCACCTGTTTCAAGTTGCTGAGAGCCTCGTCATGGCAAATTTGCCTGCGTCAGCGGGGGTCCGGCTGTTAGGGGTCGCCGCGCAGCAGCTCGAAAGCGGCGAGATGCAACGGTCGCTGTTTGATCAGGAAAGCAATTCGAATCATCCAACCGGTGAATTTTATCATGCTGTCGATGTAATTAAGGAACGATTCGGACACCATGCGGCAACATTTGGCGCACCCGCACGAAATCGGATCCGGGTGGCATCGTGATTCACACGGAAACACCACCCTGTCGATCGGGGAACGTTCTCCAGCAATACCGGGATCTTCGTCTCTGGCAACGAGCTCTGGAATTGTCGCGCACCGCACTCCTGATTTTTCGTGACAGTGTTACCGGGGATCCCGAACTCATTCGGACCATCCGCGCACTGGCCATTCAGATTCCCGCCCTGATCGCCACCGGTCAAAGCCGCGGCAGCACAGCGGATTCAATACGCCTACTGGCCTCTGCACGCGGCGAACTGGCAGCCTTGGATACATGTTGCATGTTGGCCAATCAACTGGGTATGGTCGATTTAACCACCCGCCGCCAAATCGAGGTGCTGATTATTGAAACGGCGTCACTTATCGATCAGGCGTTTGAAAAGAATCCAGTCCCTTTGTAAACCGGCACAGCGCTTCATCGAGACGGACCGCGTTAATTTCACCGATTCCGATTCGGATATAATGGGGTGCACCGAAAAAACATCCGGGCACGGTGAAGAGTTGGAACCGCGATTCGAGATAATCAGTCAGGGCGATCGTATCCGGAACACCCGGAACCCGGAGAAATGCGACACACCCATGGTCCGGTATCGGGCCAGTCAGGCGGCCCACTGCAACCATCGGATCGAGATGACGATGAAGGATAGGACGATTGACACTCAAACGGAGAAATGCCTGATCCCGGTATTCGTTAAGGTGATCGATGACCAAAGACGCTAACGTCTCCAGATATCGGGAACCAATCCCGCTGATAACCACCTGGTTCTTGCGCAACCGATCGATATCCTCAGGCTCGGCAAAAATCCACCCGCAACGCAATGTGCTGAATCCATACACTTTTGTCAGGCTGCTAACCGATAAGATGCAAGGGTCCAGCGTACTTGCAGGCGCACCACGCCCAGGAACGAAATCCAGGTAGATCTCATCGAGAACAATCCGGATATCCGGCGAAACGGCTTTTGCGGCGTCGACCAACGTCTTCAATTGGCTCATCTCACACAGAGTACCTGTTGGATTGTGTAAATTGGTCAACATGATCAATCGTGTATCAGGTCGAATCACCGACCGAATCGCAGCGGCATCCGGGCAACGGCCATCCGGCCGATGCAGTTCATCGATCACCGCACCGCACATAGCGGGAGCGTGCATCAGCGGTTCATACCCCGGCCGCTCGACAAGAACATGATCACCAGGGTGAATAAATGTCTGCGCAATTAAATAGATCGCACTGGTTGCACCTTGGGTCAAGAGAACGTTCTCCTTTGGTACGCCATAGTGTCTACCAATGCCTTCGATCAGGAACGGAAGACCGTACGGATTGGGCGTCCAATACCTTTCCTCGAAAACCGGGTGCCCCGGTGATGGATGGTGTGTTTTCAAAAGAGCCCATGCTTCTTCCATCGAACTGCTCATTAACGAATAGGAATCCGGTCGAACCAGGCGAGGCATCCGCTGTTTGTACCAACCCAGGTACGTTTCTTTGTGCATGTCAGCACCTCCTGGATGAAAACCTAGCGAATCCCGATCATCGCGTAAAGATAAAAAAGCTGCACGAAAGAAATGAGCGAGTGACTCTTTAGTGTCAGACGAGTGATTGATTCGTTTTTTCAAGGAGGTCCATCATGAGCAGCATGAAATACGTAGCACTGATCATCCTGATAGTGGTTTTTTTGCCGATCGTGGGAAGAGCGGCGGAGACTTGGCTGGTCAGCAATGAAATGAATGGCGATTTCTCTTCCATTACAGCCGCAATCGAAAGCGATCGCGTCCAGGCTGACGATGTCGTACTGATTTTGCCGGGAATATATGAAGAACATATCCGTGTACCCAGCTGTAAACCCATCACGCTTCGAAGTGCAGACGGGCCTCGTACAACGATTATCATGCCGCCCCCTTACACCGACAACACCAAGCACATGGCCGTCTTACTAAAAGGCCACACAGTGTTTGATGGTTTTACGATCATGGAAAACCCTGTCAACATGTCTTCGACGGGGGATCCCCGCCTGCTCGACTTGTTTGGAACCGGACAGCCCTGGCCCCATCTGTCCACCGGCATTTATTCGACGGGACCTGCCGATGTGAAAAATAACCTCGTGATTGGATTTCGCATCGGAATCTGTTCATCGTGTCCATCCGGCGCCATGGGAAATCCGGCATATGTTCGCTTTAATGAATGCCATGGCAATGAAATCGGCGTGTGTTTATGTGAAACAACCAACATCGTCAGGGATAACTTCATTCATGACAACTACTGGGTCGGGGTATTGGTCAGTCACGGTGCTTGCGGCGAATTGGCGAACAATCTGATTATTCACAACGGAACTCCGGGCCGCGTGGCGACAGCCGGTATCCTCTGCTGGCAGGATTACACCCTACGACCCGAATTGAATATGACACCGATTATTTGCAACAACACCGTACACGGAAACCGAGGACCCGGTCTTCGCTGCCGGTATGTGAGGGGCGGCCTCTGCACGCCTGTTGTTCATCATAACATCTTTTCGTGGAACGAAAATTACGGGATCCTCTGCGAAACATTGGACAGCGATCCCAACACCATGCCGTATCCCATCGTGCATTATTGCAATTTCTACAACAATGTGAACGGTCAGCACGTCAATATACCCCGGGTCATCGGTTGCCTGTCTGTAAACCCGCTGTTCGAAGATGGTTTTTATCTGAATCCCGCCTCACCGTGTATCGATGCAGGGATGCTACCAGGAACCTGGGGCAGCGTGATGGATATCGATGATCTTGATCGCAAGCATGTTGATCTCGGTTATCACCATCCGCCGAAATCCGGTCATTCAGACCCATATCCTCTGAATGATTGATCCATCTCATTCACCCCACCCCTGATACACAGAGAGCTCAGCTTCCGCTGAGCTCTCGCTTTTATCCTATAAAAATGTACGTTATGCCATTATATGCCAGGGCGGAAGCAAAATCGGATCCTGGTTGAACGGCTCCGCAAACTTATTCGGCATGTATTTTTGCGGTACAATCAGGTCCAAAACGTGCGCATCGAACCAGGCATCGGTCATTACGAAGAATCCCTTTTGCCCGACTTCCGTTCCCCAGCTGTTCTCAACCTTCCAGCGAACCGGCTTTTTATCGATGATTTCTACCCCTGTCAGAACCATTGAATGAGTCAGGCGGGACTGTCCCAGGTTCAACCGGTTGGTTTTATCCATCTCGAACGGTGTCTGAAAAACGAGGCTGTAATCGAATACTTCGGGTGCCATGATTCCTTCCTTCGAATGGGATTCCTGTGTCACATCACAACCGAACAGCACGGCATCACCCTTTTTGAGCATTTTCAGAGCGATTTTTTTAAGTTCTTTCACCGGGACATTCAACCAATGCCAATCGTGGCCGCCAACCATGTTGTTGAACAGGTCGATGGTATACATCCGGCCGTATTCCATTCCGTGCGCCGGACAACTGGCCAGTGTATAGCACGTATCCAGATTGAGACCGACATACTTCTCGTAAAAGGCCTGCGGCGTAATGTCGGTTTCCTGATGGTATTTTTTGTCCTTATCTTTAAAAGACCAGTTGAATGTCGTTGGAGGAACGCCCATGCAAGTGGCGAGGATTCGATAAATCGTATTCATCATGGATGTTTTGTATTCCCGGATAGCATCATGATCAGTACCCTCAGCCGCCATGGCCCGCATCCGGGCGAATGCTTCCCGGATTTTATAACCGACCAATTCGTTTATGAACCGGCTGTTTTCGCGGTTCCATGTATCCGGCATGACTTCCTTTGGAACCAATCCGTATTTGTTGATGAGGTTGACAATCATATGCCATTCACCGCCGTCGGGGCTCGGATTGTCGAGGATGAATCGAACGCGGCGATCATCGATGTCCTGATCGAGCATATCCATCAATTTTTCCAGGTAATAATTCGCTTTCTCAAGTTTGTCATAGAACATGACATAGTTGTGAGAAAACTCGAGTTTTTCGATTTTCCATGCCTTCATCGTGAACGTTCGCAACCAGTTCAAATCGGCAAACATCCAGCAGGTTCCGGATCTTTTCTGGTCGCTGATATCCGGTTTTTCCTCTATCTCGGTTGAAAAGGTCCAGTTGTTTGAATTTAATACATCCCGGTTCAGAGCGATGTCCTGGAGATTTCCCCGGGTCACAGCATTCATGGCAATCCGGAATGTCGAATCTTCCAGGCATTTCCCCCGGTATTTTTTTACCAGATCGGGATTGATAGCTCCTTTGACTGTTTTTTTCATGATTGTCTCCTCAGACTAAATGGGAAACCAGGGGGGAAGAACGACCGGATCCTGCGATGCCAGCCGGAGATGGTCTTCTTGCAAGTATTGTTTCGGTATCCAGACGACGATCATGTGTTCGTCAAACCAGGCATCTGACATCGTGAAGATACCCTTTTGCCCGACTTCCGCACCCCAGCTGTTTTCTACCTTCCAGCGCACCGGCCGATCATTTGCGAGTTCCACACCTGCCAGAACCATACAGTGAGTATAAACGGACTGACCGTAATCAAACCGCCAGCGGCGATCGCCGTTGAATTGCGTGCCGAAAAAGTCATCCATATTGTAGATTTCGTGATGGAGTATTCCCAGTTTAGTATGGCTTTGCTGGAGCACATCGCAACCGAACAGAACATGATTGTTGTCATTCAGGATCTTGAGAGCGTACATTTTCAGAATGTCCATGGGCATATTCAACCACTGCCACACATCACCGTCGATGGCATTATTGAATAGTTTCTGCGTATAGACTTTCTCGTACGGTGTCCGATCCAGAGGGCTGTTCGCGATACAAACCATGTCCCTGGCTATGTCGGGTATATACTTCTGCGCAAACTGTCGCGGCGTAATCCCCTGTTCCTGATGGTATTTCTTATCCTTGTCCCGCCAACTCCAGTCGAATCGATCCGGCGGAAGTCCCAGAAAAATCGACAGGATACGAAACACCTGCTCGATCATGACGTATTTCCGCCGGTACAACGCCTCTTCCGTTTTTCCCCGGTCGTGCATCGCACGCAATTCGCCAGCAAACTCCCGAAGTTTATAGAACAGAATGCCATTCAGATATCTCGAGTTTTCTTTGTTTGCCGTATCAGGCATGACTTCCATAGGCACAAGACCATATTTCTGGATAACATTCCAGAACAAAGCCCATTCCCCCCCATCCCCGGCAGGCGAATGCAGAATATGCATAAGTTCCCGGTCATCCAGATCACATGCCCGCCGTTCGATGATTGCATTCAGAAACAGATTGGACTTCTCCAGCTTGTCGAAAAACATCACCCAGTTGTGCGAAAAGGTGATGGATTCCATGTTGAATGCACGCATGGTCTGTAGCCGGAGCCAGTTGACATCCGCATACATCCAGCAGGTTCCAGACCGCTTCTGGTCCGTGATTTCCGCCTTGTTCTCCACTTCATTGGAAAATTTAAACGCATCCTCATTCAGTACATTCCGATTCAGCACAAGATCCTGCAGGTTCCCACGAGTCGCCGCATTCATGGCGATCTTGAATCCCGCATCCGAAAGAGTCTGCCCTCGGAATCGATCCAGAATCTCTGAATTCAATGCACCCATTTTTCCAGCTTTCCCCATGTATTACTCCTTCCTGACCATGAATAAATAACGGGTCGCCCTTCCAACATTCTCCGTTATCATGGAACGGCACGCTTTTCAAGATGATACATAATGCAAATCTCGTCAGCGAACAGACTCGACTTCGCACGGAGTAAAGACGATAATTCGTTCGGATGGAGGTCATCGACATGCATATGTATCGAGATGAGAATGGAACGTGTTTCAGGTATCGTCATCACTCCGGGTCGACGGGTATCCTCGTTTTCATTCACGGTCTCGGCGAATCAGGTTTGTGTTTCGAACGTTGGATCACCGGGTTCGATGCCGATCCACTGCTTTCGCGATGGGATATCCTAATACCGGATCTCCCAGGTTATGGCCGGTCTCTTCCCCGATCACCCCGACTCGGTCTCGAAGATTACGCCGGGTTCACAGCGAGTATTCTGGATTCCCTTCCCACTCGTCCAGCCGTGCTGATCGGCCATTCGATGGGAGGTGTCATCGCTCTGCTGTGCATCGAAAAACTGCACCATCCGTTTTCCGCATGGGTGAATATCGAAGGTAACATCAGTCCCGGGGATTGCGTTTTTTCCGGCCGAGCGGCCGAGTGGCCTCTACCGGGTTTTGTTTGTCGGGGTTTCTCTGACCTCAAAGAGACCGTTTTCCGGAACGGAATAACCGAAACAGCTCAACGGGGATATTACGCAAGTATGCAATTTGCCGATCCGGGACAATTTCATCTGAACAGCCGGGAATTGGTCGCCCATTCGGCATCCCGTGACGCCGCACGGCGAATGGCCGCTCTGAAAACGCCGGTAATCATGATCACCGGACAGCCACAGGGCCTTTGCACCGAATCCATGCATCTGTTGACGGAATCAGCTCTTCCCGTCGCCGTCATCGAACCTGCCGGTCATTGGCCCTTCATCGATTGTCCGGAGACCGTGACTCAGACGGTGTCCGGTTTCATCCAGACAATCCTTTAAATCCTTCGGCATTGGCTTGCTTCATGCGGCTTACTTCATGTGAATCGTTCCGAATGCGTGGGCCCATGTTCTGCCAGGAATTATTGCATCATCCATCGCAATTGAGTATTGTGCGATCGAATCGGTGATTTTGCTTTGCACTTTGAAAACGGAAAGGAGAAATCCCATGGACGTCCATAATCCATCCATCGGAGTCGGCAGTATTCTCAACGGCTTTCGCGTGCTTCGGCAGGAGCCGATCGACGCGTTACAACTGGTTTTTTATGAGTTGGAGCACCAAGCCATCGGCAGTCGACTCATCCACCTGAGCAGCAACGACGATAATTGTGTTTTTATGATTACCCTCGCCACTCACCCGGAAAACTCCACCGGTGTAGCCCATATTCTTGAACACGGTGTCTTGGAAGGCTCGAAAAAATACCCCGTCAAGATTTTTAAGAATTTGTCCGGTCGTTCCCTGAACACGTTTCTCAACGCCATGACCAGCAGCGATTACACAGCCTACCCTTTTGCCAGCCGAAACCGAATCGATTTTTTCAACCTGATGGATGTTTATTTGGATGCCGTTTTCTTCCCCCTGCTCGAGAAAGAAACCTTCCTGCAGGAAGGTTGGCGCTACGAATTCAGTCCCATCGACGATCCCTGTTCACCTTTGGAATATAAAGGCGTCGTCTTTAATGAAATGAAGGGCGCGATGGGTAATCCGGTGCGGCTGTATTACGAATACTCCCGGAAAGCCGTTTTCCCTGATCTGACCTACGCATATGCCTCCGGTGGCCATCCCCGGCACATGCCGGAATTGACGTATGATGAATGGAAAGCGTTTCATGCGCGGTTCTATCATCCATCCAATGCCATCTTTTTCTCATACGGCGATGTTTCACTCAGCGATGTGACCGCCAACATTCATTCACACGTGCTGTCTCACGTCCAACCATCCACACGAGCCGCTAAAATCCCCGTTCAGAAACCTTATCCACAACCCCAGCGGATGCGGTTTACGTTTCCGGTATCCAAATCGGAAGATCCGAAAAACAAAGCGTTTGTCGCTGTTCTGTGGAAACTACTCCCTGTCACCGCGTTTTATGAAAACCTATCATTCAGTCTGTTGAATACTATTTTATGCAGTTCTTCTGCCTCTTTGTTAAACCGGGTTCTATTGGAGTCCGGACTGGGCGGAGGGCTGGTTCCCGGTGGTTTTGAGACCGGTTTCTCAGAAACGGTTTTTGGTGCAGGGCTAAAGGACACCAACGAAGAAAATGCGGATGCAATCGAAGCGTTGATCCTCGACACGTTGAAAACTGTCTGCCGGGAAGGTTTCGAGCAATCGGATATCGATGCCGCCATTCACGAATTGGAGTTCAGCTCCCGCGAGATATCCGGAGACGGCGGGATTCCATTTGGCATGACGCTGGCGCTTCAAGGGATGGAATTGTACCTCCATGGTGGTGATTTCTCGGCTGCTTTGAAAATCAACGAGGTTTTGGACCGCCTGCGGACTGATTCGGCGAAACCGGCGTTTTTCCCGGATCTCATCGAACGGTATCTGCTGAACAATCCACACAGGATCACAATGATTGTGGCTCCCGATGTCGGCGGAATGGAGGATCAGGAAACAATGCGGCGAGCTCAGCTGGATGCCGTCCGGAACGCCATGAGTCAGGACGATGCAGCGGCTGTGATCGCTCAAAGCAGGAAACTGCTGGAGCATCAGAAGCGTGAGGGAAACACTGATTGCCTGCCACAGATCGCCATCGAGGACATTTCTGAAGATCCCGATCGGATCCCGCAGGAGATCAAACTGTATAACGGTCGGGCTATCTATCGGCACCCGATAACAACAAACGGTATCAGTTATGCGCTTGTTACATTTGATCGACCGTTTTCTGATGCGGTACCCATCCAGGGAATTCGATATATCGGGCTTCTTCCGGAATTGGGGGCAGGCGGTCGCGGGTACGTGGAAATGAGTCGGCTTATCCGGGAGCGTACCGGTGGAATCTCGGTGGATGTTTCCGGTGCACGCCATGTTCAGACGGGTCAGAATCGGTTGACATTCACGATTTCCGGTCGGTGTCTGCCTCGAAACCATGCCGCTATGTTCGAGCTGATTCGTGATGTGCTGTGTGAACCCGATCTGACGCAAACCAGCCGAATCGCCGAATTGCTGAATATGCAAAAGGCCTACGCCATTCCACGTGCCTCCTTCCGGGGTCACCTCATGGCCGCCCTGGCCGCTGGACGATACTTCTCTCCTTTGCGATGGATCAACCACGAAATCTCCGGAATGGGCGGTATCCGCAGCCTCATACAACTCGCTCCGGATAACGTGGATTCCATCGCCGCGACGATGCAAAACCTGCTTCAAAGCATGCTCTCCCGCGAATGGATCCACATCGGCTTGACCGGCTTGTCAGACCAGATGGATGATATGACCCCGCTGATTGATACGGTTCTTTCCCGATTACCAGAAACCGCTGGACCGTATTCCGATACAAACCCGGTTGAAGCCTGCCCGGAACCCAGGCCGGAAGCATGGATCATCAGTACGGATGTTTCATACGTTGTTCGAGTGTATCCTACCGTTCCGTTTGAACATCCCGATTCCGCCGCTTTTTCTGTTCTCAGCGCTCTGATGGAAATGCCCCTCTATGAGCGGATCCGGGCTCAGGGTGGAGCGTATGGGGCATTCGCGTCCCATGATTCGACAAGTGCGTTGTTTCAACTGATGACGTATCGAGATCCGCATACGGCCCAATCACTCGATCACTTCGACGAGGTGATCAAGCAAATGGCAAACGGCGATTTCACAAATGAAAAGCTGAAACAAGCCAAAATCAATGTCATCAGCCGGCTGGATACGCCACCATCCCCCAGAGAAAAGGGAATGATCGAATTCTTCCGGGCATTGAACGGCATGAGTGACGATCTCAGAACCGGTTTCCGGCGCAATCTGCTCCATGCAACCCGCGACGATATCGTCCGCATCGTCTCCCACTTCCTCGTCGACACGGCCAAAAGCAACGTCGCTATCGTTACATCCGATGGCATTCTCAATAATGATGAAACACGCCCACTAAATCTGACGCGCGAAACCATCGAATGATCGGATAGGTCTCCGCTTTATTGTATATAACCCAGTTGCTGCAGCTTGTGGGTAAACGCCGGTTCTGCCACAGGATAATCATCCTGCAGAACCAGTTCATGATCCATAAATATTGTCAGATCATGTGCGAGATGACGCCAGGAGGCCATTGCAGAGCTTCGATGGAACTCGTCGAACTGCGACATGCGAATGAAATCGGTTTCCGACGGTGATCGTGCCAAATCAATACAGTGATACCCCGTTGACCGGGTCCACATGATCTTCCGGTTATTACGAAACGCCGCTCGCCACAGTGAATGGTTGCTGCTGGGTTTGCTGGTCCGGTGATGCAAAATGGAATAGACCGTTGGAGAGGTTCCGTCACGAGCGATTCTCCGGATATCCGTTCCTTCTCCTTCCGGATCCGGTTGCCATCCAAACAGGGATCGCACGGTAGCTGGAATATCGATCGTTGAGACAGGGAACGGGTGAATCCGATCTATTCCCGGCGTCTCCTGGAATCGGATGAATAACGGAACATGAATGGCTTCCTCGTAGAGGGTTTTACCATGCTGATAAAACCCGTGCTCCCCAAACTCTTCTCCATGATCCGATGTCACAAAGATGAGGCTGTTTCTGAGCATATCCAACGCATGGAGTTTACGGAAAAACGCCTGCATCATCGCATCAACCTGCCGAATCTCTCCACAGTAATAGCGATGCAGATATGCTTTTTCGATCTCTGTCAACAGTGATTCACGATTTCCCGTTTCCGCAAAATTCAAGTGTCCTGTCTCCCTGCCATGCAGTGACGGGCGAACACATGTATCAGGCGGCGGATTGAAGATCGCATCGAAAGGAGGTTCGGGTAAATAGGGATCATGAGGATCCATCATGTGGATGTAGAATAATACAGGAAGACCTTCCGTTGCCTCGAGATGACGGGCAATCCGATCCCAGATTGCCGGTGTTGACCCCTGCTTCCAGTGCGTCGCAGCGTAGGTATCGAAAATCGTGAAGCCTTGATCGAACCCTCGGTCTTCAGTAATCAGATGATTGGCACTGATCAACACCGTAATCCGGCCGTTGTGCGCGCATTCACTTTGAATCAGGCGAAGACGCTCATTTACGTGATAGATGTTTTCTCCTTCCCGCGCGAACCGATTGGTATACCGGCCGCACATGATATTTCTGACCGATGGCATGGTCCAACTGCTGGAGGCAACAGCATGGAAATAGGTGATTGCCCCTTGACTGAACCGGTCCAGCGCGGGTGAAGTGGCCAAGGGTGATCCGTATGCGCCCAGGTCCCGCGCCCGTAGGGAATCGATGACGATGGCAAACACAGGGGGATCGGTCTGCTGTTTACCAGTGATCACCATGGGAGACCCGATCAGCACTGCGGGTACGTTTACCGAATGGGTATTCTGCGGTGGCCTGGCTTCGATCCGGCAATGAATGGTTTTTGTGATTCCGTGTATGGGAATCGTGGCAAGGTGCCACTGTCGCGGATCCGCCTCGGTATGAACGCAACGGATAGCCGTTTTCATCGAATCCGTCTCGCCGGTAATGCTGATAACGAGGTCAA
>JAFGMN010000273.1 GCA_016927515.1 candidate division CSSED10-310 bacterium
ATTCTGTACGGCGGATCGGTCAAGCCCGACAATGTGGATGATCTGTTCGCACAACCGGATATTCAGGGTGCTCTGGTTGGTGGGGCCAGTTTGAAAGCGGATTCGTTTGTCGCGCTTGTTGAAGCGGGAACACGACGCTGTCAGGCGCGCTCCATGGAAAAATAGGTTGATCTATCTGGTAATCTTTGGTACAAGCTCCCTTTGCTGATTAGGAGGGATTGCGTCCGTGACAATACTGTTAACTTTATTTCATGTGTTGATTTCCCTGGCGCTGATCATGATTGTACTTTTGCAGACTGGCAAAGGTTCGGATCTGGCAAGTGCTTTTGGTGGCGGGGGCCAGAATGCCATGTTCGGTGGAGCAGGTCCCGCTTCATTCCTCAACAAGATGACGACCGCAGTGGCCGTCTTGTTTATGGCGACATCCATCACGCTTGCTTATGTAGCGACGGGATCGGACTCCATTATGCAGGGAGAGGAACCCGTTGTTGAGGAATCGGTGGAGGATCTTGCGGCTGAAACCGGAGAAGCTGGTGAGGCCGGAACTGCCAGTGAGGCCGGTGATAGTGCTGAGGCTATTCCGCCATCGGATGCCGGAACGACAACATCGGACAACGATACCACATCGGCCGAACCGGTTGCTCCGGAAGGACAGGAATAGGTTTGCGATGACATGTAATGCGGGAGTGGCGGAATTGGCAGACGCGCTAGGTTGAGGGCCTAGTGAAGGCAACTTCATGGGGGTTCAAATCCCCCCTTCCGCATCGTTTCTCAGGGGCCGGTCATTCGGCCCTTGTTTTTTATCGAACGGTATGCAGAAATCGACCATTTATCCGTTGTTTCTTTCCGGGACGGCTTGTCCCCACCGATGTTCGTACTGCCGGCCTGCGTTGAGTAGCGGTGTTAACCGACCGTTCGACCCCGGATCTCCGCCTGCCGACCTGCTTCTTTGGCTCCGTGTGCCACGGTTTGCAAACAACCGTTTCCTCGCTCTATACGGAACGGATCTGGTGTCATGGAGCGCGAACACACTCGAACCGCTGCTCCAATGGTGTGATGCGATCCTGCGGTCCGGAGCTGTTTCCGGTTTCCGCACCTCCCTGCGCCCGGATTCGGTCAACCAAGCAGATGCATCAATTCTGCGCCGATTTTCAACAATTGAGTTGGGTGTTCCATCCATGGATTCCAGCGTCCTGAACGCTATTCAGCGGGACCATGCTCCCGCATGTGTAACGGATGCCGTTCACCGCCTGAGGGAACTTGGGATAGGCGTTGGCATTCAGACCATGATCGGCCTGCCGGGAGCAACCCGGGAAATCGATCAGGCATCAACGGAAATCGTGGCTCGGCTGCGTCCGGATTATGTGCGGATTCATCCGACCCTCGTTCTCTATGAGACGCCCCTGTGGGCAGAATACCAGGCAAAACGATATGTGCCGCTGGATATCGAGGAAGCCGTGGTTCGCTCGGCAGCCGCCTGGGATGAATATGAAGTGTACGGTATCCCCGTGGCTCGGTGTGGTTTTCATCTGCCGGATTCCCAATTGAAGTCAGCTTTGGCTGCCGGTCCGTGGCATCCCGCTTTTGGTCAGCTCGTTCGGGGGCGTCGATGGCGTGACCGGTTAGAGGCATACTTCGACAGCCATCCGGACAGCGATACGATTGACGTGTCCCAAAAAGCGATTTCCGATGCTGTCGGTCATCGGGGTGAGAACCGCCGGTGGCTCGAAGCCCGCTTTCACAAACGCATTCGTTTCCGACCGGTTCCCGAACCAGGAGATTATCCCTGGTGAACCGGCTCGAGAGTCTTTTCACCGTTGCCCTCGCTCAGCTCCGGCCGGAACCACTCGACCTCGATGCCAATCGGATCCGGGGAATCGCCGCCTGTCGCTCCGCACGGGATCATGGAGCAGATCTGATTTTATTCCCTGAGATGTGGAGCACAGGATATACATTTTTCGATAAGCGGCATCCAGAAAACATCGACCGATGGCGGCGTTTGGCGTTGGTTTCGACCGATGAGTGGATTGCGGATTTCAGAGCGGAAGCCCGGCGGTTGAACATGGCGATTGCTCTAACCTATCTGGGAGTCGGACGGCATCATCCCCGGAATATGGTGATGGTGATCGACCGCAAAGGGGAATGTGTGTTGGAGTATGCCAAGGTGCATACCTGCTCGTTTGCGCCGCTCGAGGATATGCTGGAGCCGGGTGAAGCGTTTTATGTCGCATGTCTTGATTATGGTCCCGATGTAGTCGGAATCGGTGCGATGATTTGCTTTGATCGTGAGTTTCCGGAGAGTGCCCGGGTGTTGATGTTGAAAGGAGCTGAGATCATTCTGACGCCCAATGCATGTATGATGGAGAGGCACCGGGTCGCACAATTCATGACCCGTGCTTTTGAGAACATGACAGGGATGGCGTTGACGAACTATCCGGTGCCGTTCAATAACGGGCGTTCGATGGGTGTTTCGCCGGAAGTGTTCGATGTGGAGGAGAAGTCCCGTAATATCATTCTGGCGGAGTGCGATGACAGGGAACAGCTTGGTTATGCTGTTTTCAATCTGGCATCGATCCGTGTGTATCGGGACAGGGAAGTTTGGGGACCCAAGCACCGGCGGTCGACCAGTTATCGACGGATTATCGAAGGAGGTCCATCCGGGGTGAATACGCTGTAACACCGGATGACATCGATCGTTATGGCAGGTTAAATCAGTGTTCAGGCTGCGTTTGGTTTAATCGCAACATACCAACGGGTCGCTCAATCCAATCATGCAGACAGAATCGCAAAGGGCAATGACTATCGGCATGCGCTGTCATTGACGATTTATCAGGAAAGGAATACGCTCATATCACGATGAACGATATGGGTCATGATACTCGGGTTCTGACAACTCAGCCGGCAGCCGGGCAGCAGTCTCGTTCGACCTGTCGATACAGAGGAGGGCGGACTCTCAGATGGAGTGTTTGGGTGGGCATTTTCTGTGCTTGTCTGTCGGCGAAAAAGAGTGGATGTGAGGATGGAATGGCGGTCATGCGCATGAAGATGGTTGAATCCCAGATCTCAGCTCGGGGAATCCGGGATGAGCGGGTTTTGGATGCGATGCGGCGTGTGGA
>JAFGMN010000274.1 GCA_016927515.1 candidate division CSSED10-310 bacterium
CGGTTTGAAACCAGTGGGTTTTATTGATGATGACTTGGAAAAAGTAGGGAAGAGCATCTTTGGTATCATCGGCCGCAATGAAACGCGCATCAGTGTGCTGGGAACCGGACTCTCTCTGGTCGATTTGGTCAAGACCTGGGATGTTCACGAAGTCATTATTGCAATCCCCACGGCAAGCACTGCCCGGATTTATGAAATCATCAACGCCTGTGTGAAAGCAGGCGTTCGATTTAGCTTCGTCCCCAATCTGTTCGATATGTTCATTCAACAGGTTCATTTTGAAGAAATCGAAGGAATTCCCCTCCTGAGAATGAAAAACACCCGTCACAGTTACATTTACCTCGCAACAAAACGCATGTTCGATGTGGTCTTCGCCACGACTGCTCTCCTATTGTCCCTTCCCTTCTGGCCGGTGCTGATTATCCTGATCAGAATCAATTCTCCAGGTCCCATTCTCTTCACTCAGCAACGCGTCGGAAAAGATGGAAAGCGGTTCAACATTATTAAATTCCGGTCCATGCATTCCAGTGCGTCTCAATACCAGATATCGCCGAATTCGAACAACGATCCACGAATTACCCGAATCGGTCGATGGATGCGGAAATATAACATCGATGAGATACCCCAGTTTATTAACGTCTTGAAGGGCGAGATGAGCGTTGTCGGTCCACGCCCCGAAATGCCTTTCGTCGTTGAAAACTACACTCCGATGCAACGTCAGAGATTGAAGGCTCGTCCGGGAATTACGGGAATCTGGCAAATCAGTGCAGCCCGTGCGGGTGCGATTCACGAAAACCTGGATTACGATTTCTACTATGCGGAGAACCAGTCTTTTCTTCTCGATTTAATAGTTATCGCGAAAACGATCGCTTCTGGTTTGAAGGGAAAAGGGATATAAAGGAGTCATTATGCGTATTGTTGTTACCGGAGGTGCCGGTTTTATCGGTTCTCATGTAGCCGAAGCATATATTAGGGCCGGTCATGACGTCGTGATCATCGACAACCTGTCAGCTGGGAAGCGATGTCATCTGCCTGGAGACGCTCGATTTTGTCATCTATCGATTCAGGACGCCGATATTGAGCGAGTATTCAACGATTTTAAGCCTCAGATTGTGAATCATCATGCGGCCCATATCAATTTGCGCCGATCGGTGGCCGATCCGGTTTACGACGCTCACAACAACATCATCGGCACGTTGAACATCCTACGATGTGCTCAAATAAACGGAACGGAGAAGATCATCTTTGCGAGTACCGGGGGGGCGATCTATGGGGAACCCGGTTCGATTCCCGTTCCGGAATCCGCGCCTGCGCTTCCACTGTCACCGTACGGTGTCAGTAAATTATCCGTCGAACATTATCTACGGCTCTGGAAATCGATTCATGGCATGGATTTCACTATTTTCCGTTATCCGAATGTTTACGGTCCGCGCCAGGATCCAAAGGGTGAAGCGGGTGTTGTCGCTATTTTTACGCTGAACATGTTGTCCGGGCACCATCCGGTGATTTTTGGCAATGGATCAAAAACCCGCGATTATATTTTTATTGAAGATTTGGTACGCGCGAATGTTCTGGCGTTGACAGCCGGTGGAGGAGAAACGTTGAATTTGGGCTGGGGTCTTGAAATATCTGATCGTGAAGTGTTTGACACGATAAGCAAAGCATTAGATTATAGGGAGGAACCGGAATATGCGCGAGTGCGGCCGGGAGAAGTGAACCGTATTGCGCTGGATGCTTCGCGAGCGAAGCAAGTATTGGGCTGGGAGCCTTGTGTTGCATTCACGGAGGGAATCGGGCGGACAGTCCGCTATTATTGTGAGGTCGATGAAGAAAACTCCAAGAAGTAATACTGAAAAATTCTTCCCATCTTCCGATGTCCGATCGTGGGAAACACATACCCATGAACACGGGGTGTCCGGTACTGAAGCATCGAACTCGCAGCGGCATCCGGTTTTGGTTGTTGTTTCCGGAAATCTCCTCGATGTCGGTCGAATTCTTCCCATCGGACGTGATTCGAGTATTATTGGCAGAGATCCTTCCACCGATCTTCCCCTGAACGATCGTCTTGTGTCCCGAAAACACTTGGAAATTGCGGAACTAAAACAGATTAATGGTATTTTCTCGATCCTGGTTAAAGATCTTCAGACAACCAATGGCACGTTTGTAAAAGGGAAAAAAATAACCGAAACATGGGTGAAATTGGGAGAAACACTTGAAATCGGGTCAGAAACCATTCTTTTATTTCGCACCGAATCATTTTCCCGGATCCATGATAGCAATCTAACATTGTGCATGGTTTCCAAGGATCCACTGACGGGAATATACAATCGACGCGCTTTTGAACAACTCGTTGAACACGCTCATGAAAAAAGCCTCGAAACACATCAAAATTATTGCATGATTCTACTGGATGTCGATCACTTCAAACGAATCAATGATACTCTGGGGCATCCGGTCGGAGACAGGGTTTTAAAAGCAGTCGCCGAGAGCATCTGCGCCGAAATCCGCACTGAAGATATCGTTGCGCGTATTGGGGGAGATGAATTCGCTGTCCTGCTTCCCCATTCGGGTATTCTGGGTGGAAGCCGTCTGGCGGATCGTTTGTTAAAATCAATATCCAATCACTGTGCGCGCGATCCAGATCCAATTGATCTGACGGTGTCGATCGGGATAGCCGAAGGAAATGCGCATGCGAAACGCCCGGCCGATGTATATGAACAGGCCGACATCGCGTTGTATCAATCGAAACAGGCTGGCCGGAACCGGTATACTGTCTATGATGATAGTATCCGAAATTTTACTCACGTGCCTCCCTGATGCCGATCCCATCATCCATCAGTTGAGTTTCAGTTTTCTGAACGCGACGGCACACATGCGAATCAGCAGCATCCCGTGCGTCCAGCGGCTGATCTTGATTTCTCCATAGGTACGATCCCGGTAGCGAATAGGCAAGTCAACAATTTTAAGGTTCAATCGTGACGCACCAAACAAAAGATCGAAGTCGCCGAATGGATCGAAGTCACCAAAATACGCCCGGTTGGCAGCAATCTTGTCATAGTCCTTCTTCCAGAGGACCTTCGTTCCACATAGCGTGTCTTTCACTGGTTGCCCAAGAAGCCATGTAAAAAGAACGGCAAAAACCTTGTTGGCAAGCATGTTTAGAAAACGCATCGCCCGACTTTCCATGGGATAAACGAGTCGACACCCATTAATGAACTCTCCTTTGTTTGAGACGATCGCCTCATAATACTTCGGCAGATCTTCGGGTGGCATGGTCAAGTCACTGTCCAAAATCATCAGTACATCGCCCCGGCAAACAGAAAATCCCTGTCGGACAGCTTGCCCCTTTCCCGTACCGGTCTGGGCGAGAAGTCGGCAGTTTTCCCACCTGCCGCCATACCGCTCGATCCCGATTTTTATCGCCTCCACGGTGCCATCCGTTGAATGACCATCAACAAATACGAGTTCCGTCCAGCGTCCCATTTGCGGTGTTCGCTGAAAGATCGCCTCGATGTTTCCACGCTCGTTTCGAGTTGGAATCAGAATGGAAACAGACGGCCCAGGCTCACTCAGATCCGCTTGCGAACAGACCGCCGGACGAGCCAAGACAAAGCATGCCAGGCAAAGATGCTTGATGATGGGCATTTTTGCCAGAAACCGGTTAAAAAAAGGCGTGATCCAGGGCACGTGAAAGGGAAGAAGAACCCGTGTTTCCGAACGAATGGGTTGATATCCGGAGAGGTACAGCAGGTTGTCGACGTCCTGACGTGAAAGCCAGTTTTCGCCGATATGCTTCCTTCGAAGACCGGTCATTGATGCCAGATGAAGCAGAGGAAACCAGATGTTATTGTGGAAATTCAAAATGATACGGGTAGAAGGGGAACAGACTTTCAGGAGTTTTTCCAATACCTTCTGGACATCGTCGAGCAGCGGCACGACATCCGAGAGAATGATATAATCGAAAGGAGCTATATCTCCCCATTCAATCGCTTCAATGAAATCAGCCATGAATGTGATCTCCGGTGCATCCATATGAAGAAGGCGAGCGGCAGCGATCATATCGGGGTCCGAGTCGATCCCGACTCCGCGACAGGGCTCCAGGGCCCGGATGAGACGGCCGGTACCACAGCCCACTTCCAATACCGTGCTCCCGACAGGAATCGCCGATCGATACAGTCGATCCATCTCAGTGAAATACGTCCCATGAATCCTTCGGGATCTCTCAAGCTTCTCGATCTTTTCTTCTGTTATACCCATTGAATACTCCCATTCGCTATTCCCCATTCGCCCCATTGACTTCTCAGTTCCGAGCTGATCACATCCGATCGGTTGGGACAGGGTACACGTGCCGATCGACGATATCCGGCGGCATTGCCAAGTTTTTATCATAAACACCGGCACCATGAGGAGCAAGATCCTGCTTCTGTTTCCTTTGATTTATTGACTGCTTCATTTCATAATGCAGACTTCACGCATCCGGCGATTCAAGGAGCGATTCATGAAGACACGTCATTTTTTCCAAATCATCTTTCTCGGCGGATTGGGAACCATCTGGCTATCCTGGCTTTCAGTTTGCGCCGAAACCTCGTATTCACTTGGTATCGATATCGACAGCGCTTTTGATTCAAATGCGACTCTCTCTCCGGAATGGAACGATCAGGATACCGATACAGCGGTTATCGACATCACACCCTGGGTACGTATTGACTGGAAAACGCCTCGGAATGATTTCCGGATGGACATTCGCTCCATCGCAACTTTCTATCCGAATACAGATCATCTAGACGAACATCTGTCTATCGATTCCCAGTCATGGTGGACATTTGCCTTCACTGATTCCTTTTTTTTCGCATACGAGGATGTGTTCGATTATTCTGGACAGGGTGAATACACGATTGATCGCCCGGAGTTTACCGGGGATTTTATGGAGTATGTCTCGAGACCGGGTCTGCGGATGATCGGTTCACAATTCCAAGCAAACCTTGATCTGATTTGGGGAATGATGGAATGGGAGAATATGCCCGATGCATCCATGCCGGGTCTCCGGGGTGTTGACTGGCATGATCTCGGTTTCAAAGCGTCTGGGTCCTTCGAAGTCATTTCAGCAATGACGTTTTTTGGGGATTGCTCGATTGTCAATCGGGAGTTTGCCGACGATGAATCGGTACCTGAAGCAGAAATCGCCGATGCGTCGGCTGGGTTTAAATCGATCCTGCCATCCGGAACGGTCATCATACTGAAAGGTCTGATGTTTCACATCGATTACGGGGGGACACCGCCACGTCATACCGAATCGGATTATCATAAATATGGTGCGCGCGTGGACGTAGAACATCGAACGAACGCGCACTGGAATTTTTCTGTCAGCGGGTACTCAGAGTTCAAACCATCCAGTCGAGATCCGCGGCTTTTTTATCGGGACGCCGGTTTTTCTGGATCGATGACATTTCGACCATGGGATGCCTATACGGTCGGCATCATCGCTCGGCATGACCGGTTGAATTATCATGGGTTGGAGATTGAAACAGAGGAAGATGTTTATCAGGCGGAGCTGATGGTGTCGTACCAAGTCACCGGATGGTTCCGGTTGACTGGACGGATTCGGCATTTTCAACGCGACACCGCCACTCGCGAACAAGAAATCGATTCTACGCGATTCGGAATCCGATGCAGTTTTATTCTCCCTGCGTTTTAATGGAAAGTCCCAGCACCGATCCGTTTCGAATCTGCTTATTGTCCGATACCCATTTAGGGATCGATATGCCTATGCGCCCCCGGATCAAACGACTGCGGCGAGGACATGATTTCCGAAACAATCTGCTACGGGTTCTCGATTATGCGATTTATGCCTGCGCGGATTGCGTGATTCACTGTGGAGACGTGTTTTACCGGAGCCGTATTCCACCGCACGTTACCGCCGATGCGTTTGAACTGCTTGCCGGAGTTGCGCAGCGGGGTATCCCTGTAATGGTTGTTCCTGGCAACCATGAACGATCGGTCATTCCCAACGGTTTGCTTTCGTATCGTGACGGCGTCACTGTGTTTGACGTGCCATCGCATGTGACCATCAAGGCGAAGGGGTTGACGATCGGCTTCGGCGGGTTTCCGTACGCTCAAGATGCTGGGAAACGGTTGCGGGAACGGGTGGAACAAACCGGTCTTCTGGGAACTGCGGCCGATATTCGTATCCTGTGCATGCATCAGGCCGTGGAAGGCGCGCGGGTCGGTGTTCAAAATTACCGATTCGGATCTGGATTCGACATCATATCCCGTACTGCCATCCCGAAGGGTATTGATGCGGTATTTGCCGGACATGTCCACCGCGCTCAATGTCTGGAATCGATTCCGACCGATTCCGGACAATCTCCGATTCCGATCATCTTCCCGGGATCGATCGAACGAACCGGGTTTGCCGAGCGATTGGAGGAAAAGGGGTTCACGACGGTAGAAATCCAACGGGATCCTGGCGGGAAGGTTATAATGCAGCGCTATTTTCACCGGCTGCCGACTCGTCCGATGTTCTGCATTGATCTGAATCTGTCTTCCTTGGATCCGAGTGTAATTCTGGATACACTCTCGGCCCGGGTGGCTTCACTGCCGGCTGATGCTGTCGTGCAGATCCGCTGTGCAGGAAACATCCGGCGCTGCCTTCGGATTCCCTCGATTGCTGACATCCGAGCGGCCGTTCCACAGACCATGATCGTTTCCGTTCGGTGTCTTTACGAGAATGATGATTGATGTGCTTGGCGACCGTGGGGAATACCCAGCTTCCGCATCCGCGCGCGGAGCGTATTGGGGTTGATTTTAAGTAATCGAGCGGCTCCGTCTGGCCCATTAACAACGCCATGACACCGAACGAGAGCATTTTTAATGTGTTCTGTTTGGACATCATTTAGGTTTGGAAATACATGACCCGAGTTCATGTATCCGTGAGTTGGCGGTTCCATTTCAACGGAGTGATAATCTGTAAGAAAGGATTCGGGAATGGTTAATATGGGACCGGGATTAAGGATCAACGCGCGTTCGATGACATTCTGCAGTTCACGTACATTGCCTGGCCAGTGATAGGCTGTCAGTTGATGTATCGTCTGCCGATGAACAGTGGGAATCACGCGCAGGTTCATTTCGCGGCTCTTCTTCAATACAAAATGCGATACAAGCGAGGGAATATCCATTTTTCTCAAACGCAGGGGAGGAATATGGATCGGGAAAACATTGAGCCGGTACCACAGATCTTCACGGAATTCACCGTTACGGATCATGTTTTCGAGATTTCGGTTGGTTGCAGCAATAATGCGGACGTTGATATCGACGGGACGATCACCACCCAACCGCTCGATTTTGTTCTCCTGCAAAACACGCAATAGCTTGACCTGTGCATTCGGCGTCAATTCTCCGATCTCGTCAAGAAACAATGTCCCGTTGTCTGCCCGTTCGAATCGCCCCCGATGAAATGTTAACGCACCAGTAAAAGCGCCTTTTTCGTGACCGAACAACTCGCTGTCAAGCAATCCTTCTGGAAACGCACCACAGGAAACTTTCACCATCGGCCCGTTTCGACGATTTGAAATCTGGTGCACTGTATTAGCGATCACTTCCTTACCGGTTCCCGTTTCACCCAGAAGCAGAACAGGGCTAGCGGTTGCCGCCACCTGCATGACCTTGCGCATAACATCCCGTAAACCGAAATCAACTCCAACCGGCCGGCTTCCGGTATCGTCACGCAACTCTTGCCGGAGCGCTCGGTTATCTTCCTCTAGCCTGCTCTTTAAAACCAGTAATTCCTGATACCGCCGTGCGTTGCTCATGGCCATAGTGATTGGTTGGCGAACCGACTGAAGCAACTGGGTTGCTCGGGAAGAAAACGCATTTGGATGCCGACTGGACAGAATCAATGTTCCCGTCATGTCATTGTTGATATAGAGCCATAAACGAAGCACAGAACCGTGCATAAATTCGCCATACCGCTGTTTCATGATCGGGTTATTCTCATAATACCATTCCATTTCTTCCTTCGGTATCATGTTGATTTCTGGCAGTTGGAGTTTTCGGACAAACTCGGCGGAACGTTCCGGTTGAATCAGATGCGAAGGCAATCCGCCACAAAAAATAGGGGTTTCGAAAGCGACTGTTGTTCCCGATACCCCGGTTTCAGCCAGGCAATAAATGCCTTCTTTGTCGAAGTCGTAATAAAATAAAGAAAAAAGATCGACATCCATTAGTGTTCGAAGAAATGAAAAACTGTTTTCGAGTGCTTTTCCAATATCCAGACTGGATGTGATGGTTTCGACCATGGTTTGATAAAACTGCTCGGCCTTCATATTTCCCTTTCACCATATATGGTAACACGTAACCATATAAGATAATTGTAATTACCATATATTTCATTTTCAAGCAATTGCGATGAACAATGGTTATGAATTCGCGGGCCTCAATAATGGCATGAGAATTGCTATAAACCCGCGAATGGGAGGATTGCGTGATGTGGATAGAAATGGTATTTCTCAGGAGCGATCAGACTGCACTTGAAGAGGCGGAGCGATCGTTGGCGCAATGGATTGAGGAGAGCGCGCTGGATAGTGACATCGACGGTATTCAACTGCTTCAGCAATATCCTGAAATTGGGGATTTCATGGTTGCCATCCGGTGGAACTCCGACAGGGTACCCGAGCGAACGCGTGTGGGGTATGCCATCAATCGATTTCTTGAGAAGTATGGTTCGACTAAACACACAACCTGGATTCTCACGCACAGTATTTTACGATCGAGAAAGGAGTAACAGTGTATGTCGGGATTGGGTAGGATGTTTCAATCTGTCCGGGGGACGGGGTTTCTGACAATAATCATTGTCTTGATTGCCGCTGCTTGGCAATCGGGCTGTAAAAATGGCGAACAACCGATACAGGCATCAACGGTTGCCACGTCTTCGATGGCCGTCAATGTTCGAACGATAGCAGTCCAAACGAATACATTCGTTGAATCCGTTCGGTTGCTTGGAGAGACTCAGGCGGACAAAGATCTGATATATTCAGCCGAGATTGCTGGAAGGCTGGAGTATCTCGCCGTGGATTTTGGCGACATGGTCCAGAGTGGTCAGATTCTGGCCCGAATCGATTACGAAATGTTAAAAGCTCAGGCGGATCAGGTGCGAGCGGCATCTGATTTGGCGAAGAAAACATATGATCGGCTTCTGACTTTGCGTGAAGATGAACTCGTGACACAACAGCAGATTGATGAAGCCAATGCGCAATTGATCCAGGCACAAGCGCAACTTGAACAGACTGAAACCGCTCTGAAGCGCAGCGAAGTCAAATCGACTATCAGCGGCGTGGTCGCCGGCAAGTTCGTTGAAGCCGGAGAATACATGATGCCCGGAACTCCGATCGTACGGATTCTGAATCATTCGACGATCATTGTCATCGCACAGGTTCCCGAAACACGGGTTCCCGACCTCACCGTTGGAGCCGATGTATCTGTCACAATCGATGCACTGAAAGATACATTCACCGGGTCTTTGGACGTTGTTCTGCCTCAGTCCGATCCGGAAAGCCGGACATTTACCGTTCGGGTAAAAACGCCGAATCCCGATCGACGAATCATGGTCGGAATGGCTGCAACGCTGACCATCGCAGTAAAGAAGCATGACGATGTCATCGTTATTCCTCAAGAGGTCGTCATCGAACAGGTCGATGGGCGGTATGTGTTTATTCGGAATGGTGATCAGGCCCGAAAAGTTAAAGTCACGCTGGGTCCCTCTGAAAACAAGTCTGTCATCATCACGGATGGATTGAAGCCGGGGGACGAGTTGATCGTTGACGGTCATCGCGAACTGGTCGATGGTCAACCCATCAATATTGTCCGCTGAGTAACACACCGTCCATCTTCAGGAGAATCGACATGGCATTGACAGAGTTTTCTCTGAAATTCAAAACAACCATCTATGTTTTGATCGTCGGTATTTTTATTGTTGGATTAGGAGCGTATCAGCGGTTGCCGCTCGAAGACTCTCCGGAAATCGAAATCCCATACATCCTTGTTCACACGTTTTATCCTGGAGTCGCTCCGGAGGACATGGAGCGATTGGTGACCAACGTGATTGAGCGGGAGTTGAAAGAGCTGAAGGATGTGAAAGAGATCACGTCATCGAGCCAGGAATCGGTTTCGATGATCACACTGGAGTTTGAATCGGACATCGATACGGATGATGCGTATCAAAAGGTTCGTGACAAGGTTGACACGGCCAAACCGGATCTGCCGTCCGATGCTGAGGAACCCCAGATAATTGAAATAAACACCACGGATTTTCCGATCATGCAAATCATCGTATCGGGAGACTATGGTCTGGACAAGCTCAAGTTGATCGGGGAATCCCTCGAGGATATGATCGAGCAGATCAGTGGCATACTTGGAGTGGATCTGATTGGTGGACTGGATCGCGAAATATACATTTTTCTGAACCCGGAGCGTCTCGAGTATTACAAGTTGGGTGTTGAGCAGGTCATCGGCCGGATTCAGCAGGAGCATCGCACGACGCCAGCAGGCAGTCTCGAACTGGGAGGCAGCAAGTATTCTGTCCGAATCCCCGGGGAGTATAAGGATGTCTCCCTGATGGCCGATATCGTCGTGAAAGCTCCTCAGGGAAAGCCGATTAAAATCAGCGATATCGGCCGCGTCGTCGATGGGTATAAAGATCGTGAAACCATATCGCGGCTGAATGGAAAGGAATGTGTCGCGCTTCGGGTCAGGAAACAATCCGGCGAGAACATTGTCCGGATCGCTGATGAAATCAAGTTGCTGCTGGAACAACAGAAGAGTTTCTTCCCCAGTGGCACGGAAGTTCGCATTGTGCAGGATTCCAGCGAAATGATCCGGGAGCAGGTTGATAACGTTGAAAACAGCATTATCAGTGGACTGTTGATGGTAATCCTGGTTTTGTGGATATCGCTTGGTTTTCGGAATGCCGCTTTTGTTGCCTCAGCAATTCCACTGTCGATGTTGATCACATTCGCAGCGCTTGAATTTATGGGAGTCACACTGAATATTGTCGTGCTTTTCTCACTGATTCTCGCACTGGGTATGCTCGTCGATAATTCCATCGTTGTAATCGAAAATATTTATCGGCATGCTTCCACCGGTAAAAATTTGCGCCAGGCCGCCGTTGAAGCCACGTCGGAGGTCACATGGCCGATCGTTGCATCAACGGCAACGACAGTTGCGGCGTTCTGGCCCCTGCTTTATATGCCAGGCATTGCAGGGGATTTCATGTATTTTATGCCTTTGACTGTCATAACGGCCCTTGCGGCTACGCTTTTTGTCGCCCTGGTCATCAATCCGGTCGTAGCGGGTGATTTCCTGACCTCATCCAACGAAGTGTTGTTCGATGACAGCGGCGAGGCTCGGACACCGATTCTGCGTCGATATCGTGCAGTGCTTGAATGGAGTTTACGACATCCCATCACCCTCGTTTCGTTGTGTACGGCGATGTTGGTCATCACGGTGGTTCTCTACCTTTTCCTGGGATCTGGTGTGGAATTTTTCCCTGAGACCCCTCCGCTGCGGGCTCAAGTTCTGTTTGAAGGTCCACAAGGGCTGACCCTCGAACGAACCGATACCATTATCCGGCAGGTGGAAACCATCGCTCTGGCTGAAGACAACAGCGAATCCGTGATCGGTAACTCCGGTTTCAGCGCTGGCAGTGGGGGGCTTTTCGGTGGCAGCGGGGGCACCCATGAAGGCGTCGTAGACCTGGAGTTCAAGGATCGGAAAGAGCGATCACATTCAACATGGGACACCATCGCGTCGATACGGAACCAGTTGAAGGGATTGGTTGGCGGAGAATTTAAGGTTAAAACGGAAGATAAAGGTCCTCCAACAGGGGATCCGGTGTCCGTTGAGATATCAGGCCCCGATTATGGTATCGTGAATGACTATGCTAACCGAGCGCTGACATTGATTCAGTCTGTTAACGGGGCGATTGAGCTGGAAACGGATTATGATGGATCCCGGCCGGAAATCCGTGTCGAGGTCGATCGCGAGAAAGCCATGCTGCGAAAGGTCAACTCCGCCAATGTGGCTTCCGCTGTTAGCGCTGCCATCAATGGAACGACCGCTTCCGTTCTCAGGGAAGGAAATGAAGAATATGACATCGTTGTCAAGTATGACGATCCCTATCGACAATCGATCCAAAACATTCTGGATATTCGCGTAACAGGAGCCGATGATGTCCAGGTTCCGTTAAGGGATGTTGCGGCTATTGTCACAGCGGGTGGTATGGGAAGTGTGAAGCACATCGATGGAGACCGGTCGGTTAAAATCAGCGGTGAAGTGGCTGGCCGATCCAGTTCAGAAGTGATGATCGATGTCGAAAAGTCACTTCGTGAAAACCTCATCCTCCCTGCGGGTTATCAATACCATTTTGCCGGAGAAAACGAGATCCAGACCGAAATGTCAGATTACCTCAAGAAGGCCTTCGGTATCGGTATTTTGCTGATCGCATTGATTTTAATCACTCAGTTCAATTCGTTGACCCGGCCGTTCATCATTCTCGGATCCGTCGTCATGTCGCTAAACGGCGTCCTCATCGGTTTGCTGGTGACCCAGAACAAATTCAGCATCATGATGACAGGGATGGGTATCATATCGCTAGCAGGTGTCGTCGTGAACAACGCCATTGTTCTGATCGATTACATTGAAAAACTTCGTGCACAGGGGTTCCCTGTAAAAGAATCCCTGATCCGGGCAGGAATGGTGCGATTCCGGCCTGTTCTACTGACTGCGATTACCACGGTTCTTGGGATGATTCCGATGGCCACTGGCGTCAGTATCGATTTCAAGCGATTCACCCTGGATATCGGCTCCGAAAACGCCCTCTGGTGGGGTCCCATGGCGCAAGCCGTTATTTTTGGACTCGTCTTTGCCACCGGGTTGACGCTCATCTTGGTTCCCGTCATGTATTACATGCAGGAACATTATTCCATACGTATTAAACGGTTTTTCAGACAACACCTGGTTTCCCTGTCATCAGTGGTTCTGCTGATCAGCTGTGGTTTGTTTATCCCGGAAACTTCCGCTCAAGCTGAACGCCCTTTATTGATCGTGTCGAATTCCGTGATGGACACCAGACCGGAAACAGTAACTCCGAGTTCTGATAAACCGGATAATCCGTCAGCCATCGTAAGCGAATGCCCGTCTGCATCAAATCTCCTTCGCCCAGCGGATCCACAGGACGACATCCCGGTGGCACCGGATGGCGAACAACCGGTTCCCGTGATTTCGATGGAGGAGGCCATGGCGTTGGCAGTGCGAAACAACCCCAGCATCAAGACCATGTATGAGCGGATCAGGCAGGCGGATTATCTGGTTGATAAAGCATGGGCAATCCTGTTGCCAAACCTCGATTCCAATGCATCATGGACCCGTAACGAAAGCGAAATTGCTTTCCCGATGTCGGGCACGGACGGATCCGTCACGCAGGTTATCACGCAGGAAAAGTACGCCCGTCATCTCGGAATCAACGCGTCAACCACCCTATTCAACGCCCGGGCTTACCCACTGCTCCAATATGCATACGATAACGTCAGCAGAACAACTCTGTCCGCGGATCATGGCGAGAACAATCTCCTCGTCGCCGTTGCCGGTGCATATTACCAGGTCGAAGCGGCACATAAAGCCGTTGAGGTAGCGGTTAAGAGCCTGAAGAATGCGGAGGAATTCCTAAAGCTGAGCGAAGGGTTACGGCGAGTCGGTCAAGCCACGCGAATCGACGCACTTCGAGCGGAAAGCCAGGTCATCGACGCACGGAATATGCAGCAAAACGCCCAGGATGGTGTTGAAGTGGCATACACCGCGCTCGCTGCTTTAATCGATTTCACCGGACCCTTTACAATCGCTCCACCGCAAAAATACCAACCCGTATCAACCGATCTGCCGACGCTTCTCGAATTGGCTTGGCATCAACGCAAAGACCTGGAATCTGCCCGGATTCAGGTCAGTATGGAACAATGGCTTCAGCGTGATATTCTCTGCCAATGGGTACCCAAATTTAGTCTCAACTACAGCTGGCAATGGAACTCGTCGTCCGGTTTCTCCGACGATAACGATTCGTGGAACGTGGAAGTCGCTGCATCCTGGTCGATCCTCGATGGCGGAGCGCGGCGGGCGGAGTATTTAACACAAAAATCGGAGCTGCAGATCGCTCGTAACACAGTCAAGCAGATGGAGCTCGATATTTATAAGGAAATCGAAGAAAACCTCCTGATCATGAATAAAAGTCGTCGATCGCTCGAATTGACTATGCAGCAAGTGAAGATCATGGAAGAAACCCATCGGTTGATTTCGCGGCAGTTCGAAGTGGGAATGGCGACGAGTCTGGATCTTCAGTTTGCCGTCGCGCAACTGGCCGATGTTTGCCGCCAACGCGTCGTCGATGAGTTAAATTTTGCGCTCTCAGCGCTGATGCTTAACAAATCGGTTGGAGTTTATCTGCGTTGATGACAGATGTCTGGGCGGTCATCATCAATCCTGTATCCGGCGGTAACGCTGGCA
>JAFGMN010000275.1 GCA_016927515.1 candidate division CSSED10-310 bacterium
GGTCTTCTGGTGGAAACGCTTTCAGTCCTTTGACGATGGTGCGGGGATCGCCTTCACTGGCCAGCATGCTGAGCAGACCCGGAATTTTGATCATTTCAAACCGGTTGGTTTCATTTTCCGGGTCAGGCCACATAACGAGCGTCATGGGGGCATGTGATTGGGTTTCCCATAGTGCTTCCATGGCCGCCAGTTTCGCCGGCTGCGTCTGATGAACTTTAATACCGGACAGGTGCCCCGTCCCGGCAGTCAGTATAGAAAACACGAGACCAAAGCCCAGGGCCAGCCGAAAGGAGCGGGTGAACAGGACGCTGTCGGTTCGGCGAAGCAAATGCCAAGCACTGATACCCATCACAAGAAAGGACGCAAGAATGTAACTTCCGAAAACTGTATGGGTGAACTCAAGAACGGCGGATCGGGATGTGATGACTGCAAAAAAATCGGTCAATTCGGCGCGGCCGTTCCGGATGGCGTATCCGACGGGATTCTGCATCCATGCATTGGCAACGAGAATCCAGAATGCAGAGATATTGGTTCCAATGGCAATCAGCCACATGCACAGGGCATGAAACCGGGGTGATACCCGATCCCATCCGAACAGCCAGATACCGATAAATGTCGACTCAAGGAAGAAAGCGACCGATGCTTCAATGGCCAGGATGGACCCAAAAATATCGCCGACAAACTCGGAATATCGGGACCAATTCGTACCGAACTGAAACTCCAGCGGGATTCCCGTTACCACTCCCAAAGCAAAATTCAAGAGAAATATTTTACCCCAGAATTTCACCATCCGTTTGTCGGTTTCGTCCCGTGTACGGACATACCGCGTTTCCATGATCGCCATCATGATTCCCAATCCGAGCGTCAGGGGAACGAAGAGGAAGTGAAAAAAAGTCGTTGCAGCGAATTGAAGCCGGGATAAAATCAACACATCCATAATGCTTCTCCATTAACCGGGCGTGGGTAGACACACATACCCTCGCGGGCATGCGAACATACCGGTTGCACATGACCACCGTTCCCGAAGACCGTGAGCCGAAGAAAAAGCAGCGGGTTATTCTTCCGGAGAAAAATCCTCTTTGCCGACACCGCAAATTGGACATTCGTAATCGTCGGGAAGATCGTCAAACCGCGTTCCCGGCTCGATATTGTTATCAGGATCACCGTATTCCGGATCGTACACGTAGCCACAGACATTGCAAACATACTTCATCATCGTCTCACTCCTCTCTGATGTGCAGCGGCCGCAGCCGGCACTACTGCGAATTCTCCGCCAGTCGGTACCCCAGCGTTATTCCCATCTGGTAACACTCGTCCAAATCCGCATCATCGGGAACGTACTTCACGCGTTTTTCACTCTGAACATCGATGTTCATCTCCTCGAGGTATCCCCGGATATGAGCGACGGCTTCACCACCCCAGCCATACGAACCGAAGGCCGCACCAATCAGGTTTTTGGGTCGCAGTCCCTTGAGATACACGAGAACATCCGCCATAGTAGGAAAGATATTGTTATTGAGAGTCGGTGATCCCACGACCAGAGCGCCGGCGTGGAGCAATTCGGTGGCGACATCAGAGCGATGGGATCCTCCCATGGGCATAATCAGGGCCCGGCCACCGCCTTTATAAATCCCGTCGGCGATGACTTTGGCCATTTTCTGTGTGCTTCCCCACATCGTATCGTAGACGATAATCGCCAGGTTCGTCGGTTTCTGTTCCGCCCATTGGCGATACCATCCGATCACATTGGCGATATCCCGCCGGAATACGGGTCCGTGATCGTTCGCAATGATATCGATTTTCATCTTTGACGCCTCGAGGTGATCGAGGAGTTTCAGAACCAGGTCGGAATAGGGCAAAAGGATATTGGCATAATATTTGGCCATTTCGCGGTACACGATCGTGGGTCCGACAAGATCGGCGAAGCGTTCGGCCGTCGCCAGATGCATACCGAAGGCATCCTGAGAGAAAAGTAGTTTTTCTTCCGGCATATAGGTAAACATGCTGTCCGGCCAATGCAGCATACGGGTTTCCATGAAGCGCAGCGTCCGGGTGCCAAGATCCAGCGTATCGCCAGTTTTGACTTCTTCGAGATTAAGTTCGCAGTGGTTGAAATGTTCGCGGAGCGTTCTGACACCCATTTTCGAAGCGAGGATCCGATCGGGTTTGACCATGGATGCCACCCGGGGCAGGCCACCCGAATGATCGATTTCTGCATGATTGGAAATGATGCAGGAGATATCTTCGGGTGAAACGATCCGGCTGATACGCGACATCATTTCAGGCACGAAGGACTCCTTGACGGTATCAATGAGCGTGACCCGGTCGGTAACAATCAGGTAGGCATTGTACGTTGTGCCCCGCATCGTCGAATACCCGTGAAAATCGCGCACATCCCAATCGATGACTCCGACCCAATATACCGTATCCGTGAGCTTGACGGGCTGAAAAAAATCACTCATTCACTTCGGCTCCCTTCTCGCGAACTCTGTCATTCATTTTCCAGATCGAACTCCGGAAGTCCAAACCAGAAACCCATTCCCCGCACCGAATCGATCTCCGCCTCAACAATCGCCAGATGCCCTCTCTCAATTTCGAGAAACCGGCGAAACATGGTCTGATGCTCGGCCGGCAACTCATCCACCATCCGTTGGTAAAACCCGGACGTTTCCCGCTCAACTTCCAGCGCTCGTTGGAGCATTTGCAGATCGGATGCCTGATCCACACCGCGCCCGGGCAATGCCTGCATGTGATCGACCAGAGCGGCAACGGTATGGGAAACAATATCCGGGCCGGGCGTCATCCGAGGAACCGGTTCATGTGTCACCACTCCGGTCTGCTTCCATTCCTTCAATCGAGCGGTCAGGTAATCAACATGTTCCTGTTCTTCCTCTGCCAAGCGTTCCACTACTTTACGGCCCTGCTCATCGGTGATTGTCCGGGCGGCATTTCGATACACGTCGCGCACCTTGACTTCACACTCAATGGCAGTTCGGATGGCCTTTTCCAGTGCCATGACTATTCTTCTTTAGCCGGAGGATTGAATACCCGGGTCCCAAGTTCCCTGTCCATCATGAACATGGCTCCCTGGGCATCCCCCACGAGCTTCATTTTCTGCACGATCGCATCGGCGGAAGACTCTTCTTCCACCTGTTCCTGAACAAACCACTGCAGCATATTCTGAGTGGCATAGTCCCGTTCCTGAATCGCCAGATCCACCAGTTGATTGATGCACTCGCTGATGTGGCATTCATGCGTGTATACCGCTTCGAACATCGTCGTCAACGACGGCCATTCCTTCTGCGGTTGCGCGATGGCGCTCAATTCGACACGGCCGCCTCGCTCGGCAATATAGCCGAAGAATTTCATCGCATGAAACAGTTCCTCCTGAGCCTGGACACGCATCCAATTGGCGAAACCGGACAGCGACATGGCTTCGCATTGAGCGGCCATAGCCAGGTAGAGATACGATGAAAACATCTCTTCATTGATTTGATCATTCAGAGCTTTGACCATGCTGTTTTTTATCATGTCTGATTCCTCTTCTCATTCGACCCCGTTACCGGGGAATTGGGGATGGGACGCATCCGTTCCCGTTAGACGTCTCCATCCACGCCAGCCATTGTTTCCAGAAAATTGTACTCGGACTCGGTCTAAATGTCATGCTGATCAGATTCCTTCGGATCGCCTTCGTTACAGCTTCGGCAGCGGCTGCAATAACCACGAACCTCGATGGACAAACCGGTGACAGTAAATCCGGGAAAAGAAAACGCGCCAACAGAAATAGACCGGTCATCCGGGATGTCGATCAACGCGCCACAGGACAGACATCGGGCATGCGGATGATCGTAAACCTTTCCGTCATATCTGCGCGGGTTTCCCGGTGAACTGAGTGTTTTAATCACACCCTCCCGGGTAAGAAGATCCAAGTTGCGATACACGGTTCCAAGACTGATTCCCGGCTGCTGGATTCGCACCTCAGAGAAAATCTCCTCCGCCGTCGGATGGTCATGACGGTGAATCAAAACGTCATAAACTCCCTGCCGCTGCCGGGTGAATCGGCGTTTCATCGTTTTCTCTTCCTGAACGTAAACCCGGGATTCAGTCTCGCGTTTAGTTTGGGTTACAGTCCGATGGGTATCCGTCGTATTCATAATGAGAACTATTACTATTAATTTAATTCAGAGTCA
>JAFGMN010000276.1 GCA_016927515.1 candidate division CSSED10-310 bacterium
AAGGGTTGGTCTGTTCGCCCATTAAAGCGGCACGCGAGCTGGGTTTAGAACGTCGCGAGACAGTTCGGTCCCTATCTGCTGTAGGCGTTTGAGATTTGCGGGAATCTGCTCTTAGTACGAGAGGACCAGAGTGGACGAACCTCTAGTGTGCCAGTTGTCGCGCCAGCGGCATTGCTGGGTAGCTACGTTCGGCTTGGATAACCGCTGAAAGCATCTAAGCGGGAAACCAATCCCAAGATTAGATCTCACGCACTATGTGCCTAAAGACCCCTTGGAGATTACAAGGTTGATAGGTCGGGGGTGGAAGCGTGGTAACACGTGTAGCTTACCGATACTAATAGGTCGTGAGGCTTGACCACTTAAGTTTGAATAGCCGGGTTGCCCCGGCCCTGCCGGGGCAACCCACCTTTTTTACTTGTAGTTCATGAAGACGTATCAGCATCTCGATACCCACGATATTTAGAAGATTTTTTCATTTTTACCCGGTGACGATAGCGGAGGGGACCCACCCGTTTCCATCCCGAACACGGAAGTTAAGCCCTCTTGCGCCGATGGTACTGCAGGACAGAACCTGTGGGAGAGTAGGAAATCGCCGGGTTTTTTTTTGAACGAAAAAGCCGGATCAATCGATCCGGCTTTTTTTATCCCCACGCAATCTCCTTGCACACCGGCAAACCGGAGATTACAATATATTCAACAAATTGTACCGAAGGAGGTCTTTATGTCTGGTCATTCAAAATGGGCGACGATCAAACACAAAAAAGCCGCCGCCGACGCTAAACGCGGAAAAGTGTTTACTAAAATCATCAAAGAAATTACTATTGCAGCGCGTCTCGGAGGTGGCGATCAGTCAACCAATCCTCGCCTCCGAATGGCGATCAACAACGCTAAAGATGCCAATATGCCCCAAGACAATATCAAACGAGCTGTTATGAAAGGCACCGGCGAATTGCCGGGTCAGATTATCGAGGAAATCATCTACGAAGGGTATGGTCCTGGAGGTGTCGCTCTGTACATCGAGGTGATGACCGATAATAAAAACCGCACCGTTGCCGAAATACGCCATATTCTAGCCAAGCATAACGGCAACCTCGGCGCAACCAACAGTGTCGCTTGGAAATTTGAGAAAAAAGGACTCATCGTCGTTGCAAAGGAAAACAACGATGAAGAAAAACTCTTGGATCTCGTTCTCGAAGCCGGCGCTGAAGACATGAAAACCGAAGGCGATTCCTTCGAAATCGTCACCGATATCTCCGACCTCGAAGCAATCCGGAATACGCTCAAACAACATGGAATTGATCCGGAATCAGCAGAAGTAACCATGCTTCCCAATACGTCCGTCAAAGTCGATGGGAAACACGCCGAATCACTCCTTAAATTAATGGAAAAACTCGATGATCACGACGATGTCCAAAATGTCTACTCTGATTTCGATATCCCCGAAGAGGTCATGGAGCAGTTTTCCTGAAAGTCCCCAACGACAAGACAGACAATCTCAGACTTGAAACCACTGCGGTCGGAGTAGATCCCGGGTCTCGTATTACGGGTATCGGTATCGTTCAACGAAATGGAACACGCCTCCTGCATATCGATCATTTCCCTATCCGAATTCCCGAAAAACTCGATCCCGCCTCAAAACTTGTGTGTTTCGCTAACCAGTTCGACACCGTTATCTCTCGCTTCCCTTCTGCGGCACTCGTTATCGAAAGCCTTTTCACTGCAAAAAATGTCCGGTCGATTCTCACTCTCAGCCATGTCCGAGGCGTCGCGATGATGATGGCCGCACGCGCCGGCTGGTCGGTCAACGAAATCGCTCCCGCCTCAATCAAATTAAATATTGCGGGCTATGGCCGCGCAACCAAACAGCAAATCCAGTACATGATCCAAAAAATGCTCCAACTCGACAAACCCCCATCACCCGAAGATTGTTCGGATGCACTCGCCATGGCTGTATGCTATCTTAATCAAACCCGCCTGCTCCAGCGGATGAAAAGGCAGATATGATCGGTTCAATAGAAGGAACATTGATAAAAAAATCCCCCGAATCCATACTCGTCTCCACTGCGGGGATCGGATTGATCATTCATATCCCCCTGTCCACCTTCTACGCATTGCCAGAACCCGGTCATACCGTCTTTCTTCACATACACATGCTCGTCAGAGAAGACTCCATCCGACTGTTCGGATTTCAAACAGAATCTGAACTCGACATGTTTAAAATCCTGATCGATGTCAATCGAATCGGCCCCAAACTGGCATTGGCGATCCTGTCAGGCGTTACGGCAGCCGATTTGCAGAAAGCGGTACTGACCCAGGATCAACGCGCGTTGACAGGTATCCCGGGGATCGGAAAGAAAAGTGCTGAACGAATCCTTTTTGAAATCCGGGATAAATTGGAACAACTCGGGCAGATCGATCCACAATCCCATTTGCCGGCAACGTCTGCCGGTCAAGCCGGAGCGGAAGTTGTGGGTGTGTTGGTCAATTTGGGCTATCGGCAAAAAGATGCGGAATACGCTGTTGAACAAGCTCTATCGACAGGACTTCAACCTAAAAACGTCGATGATCTGATTCGGATTGCATTGAAAGTGCTGTCGGGGAGGCAAACGTGAACGACCACCGCCCGCTGATCGGACCGGAGAAGCAACGGGAGGATGAGCCGCATCATGATTCGATACGACCTCATTCTCTCGCCGATTACATCGGTCAGAACAAGGTGATCTCGCAACTGAAAATTTACCTGGAAGCTGTCCGAATGCGCCAGGAAGCAATGGATCATATCCTGTTCTACGGACCTCCCGGGCTGGGAAAAACCACGTTGGCCTACATCATCGGTGCGGAACTGGGTATCGACGTGGAAACCACATCCGGCCCGGCACTTGAACACCCAGGTGATATCGCTGCCATTTTGACCAATCTCAATCGCCGGGATGCTCTGTTCATCGACGAGATTCATCGGCTGAACCGCGTTGTAGAGGAAAAACTCTATCCTGCAATGGAGGATTTTCGCCTGGATTTGGTTATGGGGCAGGGTCCGGCGGCACGAGTCATTCCGCTTGATCTGGAACCGTTTACTCTGATCGGGGCAACCACCCGTTTCGGTGCGCTCAGCTCGCCGATGCGGGACCGGTTCGGAATCATTTTCCGGCTTGAATTCTACACGGAGGAAGAACTGACCCGCATTGTTTTACGGGCGGCGGTTATTCTCAATATTCAAACCAATCTGGACGGTGCTCGAGAAATCGCTTCCCGCGCTCGAGGAACTCCCCGGATCGCCAATCGCCTATTGCGCCGTGTTCGTGATTATGCCCAGGTGAAAGGAAATGGAGTTATTACGCGTGAGATTGCGGATGTTGCGCTAAATATGATGGATATCGATCCGATTGGCCTGGATCCCATGGACCGAAAGCTGTTGCGGATGATTGCGTTGAACTATGGGGGAGGGCCTGTTGGGCTGGACACCCTCGCCACGGCATTGATGGAGGATCGGGATACCATTGAGGATGTATACGAACCCTTTTTAATCCAAAAGGGACTCCTTCATCGGACGTCACGGGGCAGAATGCTGTCTCCCAGCGCGTTTGATTACCTGAAATTACCTAAACCGGCAGCTTACGCTGAGCCGGAACTTCCTTTTCCCACCTTGTAATGGTTCAATCATGAACCTCCCTCTGACCCTCGATGCATATCAGTATGAACTGCCGGAGCGGTGTATTGCTCAGGTTCCGGCTGCCCGACGCGATGAATCCCGGTTGATGGTTTTGGACCGTGCGGCAGCGACATTGCGGCATGACCGGTTCCATCGAATCGGAGCGTATTTTCGACCCGGAGATGTCCTGGTTGTGAACGATGCCCGTGTGATTCCCGCTCGGTTTTTCGCTCACCGAAAGACAGGGGGACGGGTTGAGGGGTTCGTCTTGGACGGCTGGCAGGAGTCGGACTGTCGCCGCGTATTGCTGAAGCCTGCAAGGCGTATTCGTGTCGGTGAGATTCTTGAACTGGCGGACGAATACACGATGCGGATTGCTGATCGAAACGGGCAAACCTTCATTGCGGAAATTACTCCGCCAGGGAAGTGGACGCCGTTTTTGAGTGCTCATGGCTTAATGCCGCTCCCACCATATATCAAACGAGGAGATCAGGATCACCGGGTGTCGATGGATGCATCGATGGATCGCGAACGCTACCAGACTATTTATGCCCAGGAACCTGGCGCCGTGGCCGCTCCAACAGCCGGACTGCACTTCACCCACGACCTACTTCAACAACTCCGAGACGGAGGGATCGAAACGGCATCCATTACATTGTGGGTGGGATGGGGAACATTCAAACCACTGACCTGTCAGCGGATCGATCACCATGTGATGGAAAAAGAAATCTACTCGATCTCCGCAAAAACCGCCGAAATTCTCACCCGGGCCAAAACCGAGAACCGCCGTATCATTGCCGTGGGCACAACCACCACCCGGGCTTTGGAAAGCTGGGCGAATCGTGATACAGATCGGGGGGAGGTTTTCCAGGGAGAGGCATCTCTCTTTATTGTTCCGGGATATTCGTTCAAAATGATTGACGCGCTTGTGACAAACTTTCATCTTCCCGGATCAACATTGCTGATGCTGGTGTCCGCTCTGGCGGGCAGGGAGACGATTTTGGATGCATACCGGGCGGCTGTTGAACATGATTATCGGTTTTATTCGTACGGCGATGCGATGCTGATTATCTGACGGGAATGGAGTTTTCCGGTGAGTCACTTTTCTGTTTTGACATCCTGTTCACAATCTCGTGCCCGTCTCGGCCGACTGGTCACTCGGTCCTTTACGATCGATACGCCTCAATTCATGCCCGTGGGAACCTGCGGCGCTGTCAAAGCCATGGCTCCGCACGAACTGGAAGCACTCGGCGTTACGATGATCCTGGCCAACACCTACCATCTTTTCCTGCGACCGGGACATCTGCTGGTGAGGCAAATGGGAGGATTGCACCGATTCATGGGGTGGAATCGGGGTATACTGACCGATTCCGGCGGCTTCCAGATATTTAGTTTGAGTGACTTTGCGAAAATTTCGGATGAAGGAGTCGATTTCGCATCGCATTTGGATGGGACACGGTTTCGTTTCCGGCCGGAGGATGCGGTGGAAGTTCAGGAGGCGTTAGGTTCTGATGTTATGATGGTCCTGGATCATCTGATACCGTCGACATCGAAGCCGGACGAGTTGAAGATTGCGGTTGATCGAACGCTGAACTGGGCGCAACGGTGCAAAGATGCGTGGACAGATCGATCGGCGGATTTATGGGGAATCGTGCAAGGAGGATTGTCGGCGGATCTCCGGATAGTGTGTGCCAAGGCATTGACGGAGATCGATTTTCCGGGGTATGCGATCGGTGGATTGGCTGTGGGTGAATCAACGCAGGATTTGTATGCCATGACGGACGTGTCGGTTGCTGCCTTGCCCTCTGATCGACCACGGTATCTCATGGGTGTTGGGTTGCCGGAAAACCTTGTGGAGTGTGTTGCTCGCGGGGTGGATCTCTTCGATTGTGTGATTCCGACGCGGAATGCTCGGAATGGGATGTTGTTTACGCGATCAGGGAAATTTATAATCAAACAGGCTCGATATCGGGACGACCCTCGACCGCCGGATCCCGAGTGTGAGTGCTTTTTGTGCCGCACATTCAGCCGGGCGTATTTGCGGCATCTGTATATGTCGGGAGAAATTCTGGCGGCTCGATTGGCGACGATCCATAATCTGCATTTTTTCATGCGATTGATGTCCGATATTCGCGACGCGATCGCGCAGGATCGGTATGACGCATTCAGAAAGGCTTTTCATGTGCGCTATTCGGGCTCAGTAGCGGAAGACGGCTGCGGTTCGGAATATGGGCTGGAGGCTTGACTAATGCTTGGATTTGATGCATTCTCTCGGGTCGATTCGGTGTGTAAAAACCGGGTTTTCGATTCCCTCTGGAGGTGATATGGATATTTTGGGTGTGATGCTGATGACGGGTCCGGCGCAGGGTTCGGATTCGATGGGATCTTCGTTGCATATGCTGATTCCGTTCGTCTTGATCTTTGTCATTTTCTATGTGTTGATCATTCGACCGCAGAACAAGGAAAAGCGGAAACATCAGGAGTTGCTGGACGGCCTGAAAGCCGGGGATCGCGTCGTGACTGCGGGGGGGATTCTCGGTACGGTTCATTCGGTAACGGATGAAGCTGTCCAATTAAAAGTCGGTGAAAAAGTGAAAATCACGGTGTTGCGTAGTTCGATTCGCGGGTTGCAGGGTTCGGACATGGTTCAGTTGGAAGAATAAACGCTTCTGAGGGAGATTGGGACCGGTATCTCGTGGAGTTGGGAAAGGAGTCTGATCTTGAGTAAATTAGATCTCAAATGGCGAATTTTAATGACCATCATCCTCGTGGGGCTTGCGGTGTATGGGATGTATCCCCCGCTGGATCCGGACGGACCGGAGGGTGAAAAGGAAGGGAAGCTCAACCTGGGTCTGGATCTCCAGGGCGGCATGCACATGGTGATGGACGTCAAAACCGAAGAGGCGGTTGAAGCGGAACTTGTGCTTGTAAAAAAGCAGTTCGAACAGCATCTCCGGCGAGAAAAAATCCGGGGTGCGGAGATAACGGTCAATGCGGTTGAGCACACGCTGTTCTTCGATTTTGCTGATGCAGTTGAGCGCGATGAAATTGCGCGCATGCTGGATGACTATCCGTATGATGTGACCAAAGACATGGCGGGGTCGATGTTTCGTGTGACAGCGGTCATGAGGGCCGAGAATGTGCGCCATGTAAAGGAGCGTTCATTGCAGCAGGCCATTTTGACAATTCGCAACCGGATTGATGAGTTAGGTGTTCGTGAACCCATTGTTCAGCAACAGAAAAGCCTGACCAAGGGTGCGATGGATCGGATTTTGATTCAGTTGCCGGGAGTCAAGGACATTCAGAAAGCCAAGGAGATAATCGGTAAGACGGCATTACTTGAGTTCCGCCTTGTTCTGGATGGTCCGGGTGACCGGATGGAATTGTTGGAATCCAACGGGGGCAAACTGCCGCGGACCGGTGAGTTTTATGAAGACATGAAATCCCGCGCGGGAAAACAGCTGGTCTGGATTCTGGAACGGGATGCGGAAGTGACCGGTGCTGATCTGGATTCGGTCCGGGTCGATCGGGATGAGTATGGTGCGTATGCGGTTGGATTCACTTTAAACAGTGCCGGAAGCAAGAAATTCGCCCGGTTGACTCAGAACAACATCGATCGGCAATTGGCCATTGTTTTGGATGGCCGTGTGCAATCCGCACCTGTCATTCAATCGCGGATATCGAAAAGCGGCCAGATTTCCGGAGACTTTTCCTTTGAAGACGCGGAAAAACTCATGATCGTGTTGAAATCGGGAGCGCTTCCGGCATCGGTCGTACCGTTTGAGGAACGAACGGTCGGCCCGTCGCTGGGTAATGACTCGATTCAACGCGGTATCCGCTCCATCCTGTTTGGCGGTATTCTGGTCATTTTGTTCATGATTATCTGGTACCGGGTATCGGGAGTTATTGCCGACATCGGCGTGTTTTGTACGTTGGTGTTTCTGGTGGCGATGCTGGCCGGACTTGAGGCAACCCTGACTCTTCCGGGTATCGCGGGAATCATTCTCACCGTCGGTATGGCAGTCGATGCGAACGTGCTGATTTTCGAACGCATCCGGGAAGAACTCCGGCAGGGTAAGACGATCCGAACTGCGGTGGCAACTGGGTATGAACGGGCATTCATTACGATCATGGATGCCAATGTGACGACCCTGATTGCTTCCTTGGTGTTGTTGCAGTTCGGTATCGGACCCATCCGGGGTTTTGCGGTAACGCTGGCGATTGGTATCGTAGCGAGCATGGTTTCGGCATTGTTCATCGCGCGTGTATTAATGGATTTGATCCTGGTGAATCCCAAGGTCAACAAACTGTCTATCTGAAAATAAAGGGAACCTGACCATGCAGATTTTTCAAGGCACAAATATCGACTTTATTGGAAAGCGGAACGTCGCGCTTATCCTATCCCTCGCGTTGATTGCAATTGGGATCGTATCCATCCTGTTCCACAAAGGATTGAATTACGGCATCGATTTCGCTGGTGGAACGCTGATTCAGGTGAAGTTTGTACAACCTGTCACTGCTGAGGATGTTCGCAAAGCAGTGGAGGATAGCCGATTGGGCACCTATACGATCCAGCAGATCGGCGAAGCGGGAAGCAACGAGTTCATCATCCGGTTGCCGCGTCCGGTGGAGAAGGAAGTTGAGCAAACACCATCGGTGATTGTGGCGCGGGATCTGGAGGAAGCGTTTGGTAAGGACAATTTTGATATCCGTCGGGCAGAGAGTGTCGGACCGACCATGGGTGAAGAGTTGAAGCGGAGCGCCATGGGTTCGATTGCCGGAGCTCTGGTGATGATCTTGTTGTATATTACGTTCCGGTTTGAATTCCGGTTTGCTCTGGGAGCGATCATCGCATTGATCCATGACGTCTTGATCACGGTGGGGGCGTTTTCGATAACGAACCGGGAATTCAATCTGCCGGTGATTGCAGCGCTGTTGACGATTGTCGGATATTCGTTGAATGATACGATCGTTATTTTCGACCGGATCCGAGAAAATCAGCGGCTATTGCATCGGAATGCGTTCATTGATGTAATCAATCGAAGTATCAACCAGACGTTGAGTCGCACGATGCTGACATCTCTGACGACATTGATTGTGGTCGTTTGCCTGTTCATTTTTGGCGGCGAAGTTATCAACGATTTTGCGTTTGCGTTGTTGATTGGAATCATTGTCGGAACGTATTCTTCGATTTTCGTAGCGAGTCCGATTCTGGTTTGGTGGTCCAATTTGACCGGTTTGTTTCAGTCGGGAGACAGGAAGCGGGGGTAGGTGTGAGTGGAGCAACGAAGGATGGATGCGCTGCAGGAAAACATCACGCGCGCATTCGTGGGAGCGGTTCGGACTGCTGATTCTGCTGACGAGGGAGCTGGCCTGGTCCAGTACTTAACGTCGGCATACAAAGGTGCCCGTCGGGAAACAGGGGAGCCATATCTGAGTTACGTCTCGGATATGGCTCTTCGGTTATCTGACTATTGTGTGGATCGTGCATCGCTGCTTGCGGCGATGACATGGGGTTTGATTGAAATCGATCGGGAGATGGCGAAGGAGATCGGGGAGCGTTTTGGGGACGAGGTGCAGGATCTCGCTCTTCGCATGGTGCAGTTATCGGAAATCGACTCGAAAACGAGTCAGGATGCGGAACAGGAAAAATTTCGCCGGTTGATTCTGGCATTAGCCCGGGACATTCGCGTCGTTTTTTTACGACTTTTGGATCGGGCGCACGTTTTATCGAGGCTCGAAGACTACCCGCCGACCCAACCCAGGATCATGGCTCGAACAGCCAGGGATATTTATGCTCCTCTGGCCAATCGACTCGGAATCGGCAGACTCCGCAGCGAATTGGAGGATATCAGCCTGCGTGTTCTGGAACCGGCGACGTATTCAGATATCCGGCGGAAGGTGAGGGAGCGCAGTAATCATCATGAGATGAATGTTGAACGAATCAAGATGAAGATCATGCAACGGATGGATGAGCAGGGCATCCGGAGCGTGATCAAGAGTCGAATCAAGAGTATCAACTCGATTTACAAGAAGATGCAGGTTCAGAAGATCAAGTTTGAGGAAGTGTACGATGTCATTGGCATGCGGATTGTGTTGGACAGTGAGCGGATTCAGGATTGCTATGCTGCGTTGGGAATTGTGCATTCGTTATGGAAGCCGATTCCTCACCGGTTTAAGGATTTCATAGCTGTTCCGAAGGAAAATGGATACCAGTCGATCCATACTTCGGTGATTGGACCGACGGGAAGTCCGTTGGAGATTCAGATTCGATCGAAGTGGATGGATGAGATTGCAGAGATGGGGTTGGCGGCGCACTGGCGGTATAAGGAAAACGGTTCGGGCAGGTTTGTGGATGGGGAGAAGTTTTCGTGGATGCGAAAGGTGATGACCTATCTGACTGAGGATCCCAGCCCATCGGACATGGTGGAAATTTTTAAAGTCGATATGTTTCCTTCAGAAGTTTATGTGTTTACTCCGCGGGGTGACGTGAAAAGTTTACCGGCTGGTTCGACGGCGATTGATTTCGCTTTTGCGATTCACACGGAAGTGGGTTTTCGATGTAAGCATGTCCGGATCAACAATCGGCTGGTGCCGTTGAGAACCCGGCTGAACAATGGAGATATTATTGAGATTATCACATCTCGGAACAGTCATCCCCATGCGAACTGGTTGAAGCATGTACGTACATCATCGGCGCGAAACAAGATCCGTTCGTATCTCCGGGAAGAGGCCCGGGAAGCGATGATACGCAGTGGAATGGAGGAGTTGCGGAAGCAGGTGAAGCGTCATCGGATTCCGATGAAGGAGCTGTTTGAATCCGATGAATTCCTGGAGGTTGTTCAGCGAAGTGGGTTTAGTTCTCCGGAAGATTTGTTTGCTGCGATTGGTTTCAACGAATACTCGGTTCAAAATGTGATTAACCGGTTGATTGCCATTCGGGCGGCGTTGACGCAGAAGCAGGAAGCACCGTTGGAACGGGAGGTTTTTCGGGGAGCAGAGCATGTTCGGGTTGCTGCGGGTATAGAAGTTCCAACCCGATTCGCAAGATGCTGCGAACCGCTTCCCGGTGACAAGATAGTCGGATATATTACTCACGGCAGAGGGATAACGATACATGCAGCGGATTGCCGGAGTCTTCGGAAATTGGAGAAGAACAGGGTTATTCCGGTGGCGTGGGAATCCGGTGATCGGCCGCACTATCCGGAGAGAATTCAGTTTGAGAGCTTTAACACGCCTGCGTTAATGGCTGATATCACGCGAGTTTTGGTGGAGTTTGGAGCGGTGATTCAGTCGCAGAAGTTGGAGATGCTGGATCGGAAGGGATCGAGTGTCCGGGGTGTGTTGATGGTGGACACCCAATCGGTGGTGGATATGG
This sequence comes from candidate division CSSED10-310 bacterium, assembly GCA_016927515.1. GTDB lineage: Bacteria > CSSED10-310 > CSSED10-310 > CSSED10-310 > CSSED10-310 > JAFGMN01. The sequence continues at coordinate 11,028 of JAFGMN010000276.1, forward strand.
ACCAGATGATTGAGAAGCTTCGAACGATTCCGGCGATGAAAAAAATCGCACGTCACCAGCCGCGCACGCGGCGGTAGGTTTCGAGCGATTTTTTACGTGTTTTCTGCCGGGTGATCAGGCGCGTTCTACTTTTCCGGCGGACAGGCAATCGGTGCAGATGGTGATACGTTTACGTGTTCCCCCAACGATCACCCGCATTTTCCGGATATTGGGGTTAAACCTGCGTTTCGTCAGGTTGTGAGAGTGACTGATCCGGTTCCCGAATTGAGCCATTTTTCCACATATTTCGCATTTTCTAGACATGTCAATATCTCCTTATTCTTGGCTTATTGGATCAAATAAGCGGCCGAACGATAGCACGATAGGATGGACAGGTCAAGGAAAAACCCAGCCGGTTTCGTTTAGTTTTATACAATATTACCTTGACAGTTGAGGCTTCGGGCTGATAGAAAGTCCTGAGATTGAGTTAGGAGAATGTCATTTAAATTCTGAGTTGATTATTCAGGTGGGAGGTTGCGGTTTCAATGTTCGGAAAAGGCAAACAACTGATTGGCCTCGACATTGGGACCAGTGCGGTCAAAGTCGTCGCACTCCGCGAGCAAATGAAGGGATATGCTCTTCAGGCTCTGGGGTATGAGCCTTTGCCGCCGGAGGTCATTGTCGACGGTGCCATTATGGACTCTGCTATCGTGGTCGATGCAATTCAAAAAATTGTCAAAGACCAGAAAATCAGACGGAAGAACGTGGCTCTATCTGTGTCCGGGCATTCGGTTATTGTTAAAAAAATAACCTTACCCAAGATGTCACAGGAAGAATTGGACGAATCTATTCACTGGGAGGCCGAGCAGTACATTCCTTTCGATATCGATGATGTGAACATCGACTTCCATATTCTGGAGGATCAGGATATGGGAGGCAATGAGATGGAAGTGATCCTGGTAGCGGTTAAGAAAGACAAGGTGAATGATTACACAAACCTGGTTCGGCAGGCGGGTTTGACTCCTCTGGTTGTGGATGTGGATGGATTTGCCATCAGCAACCAGTTCGAGATTAATTACGGCTTTGATTCGGAGCGTGTCGTTGCTTTGATTGATATTGGTGCGGGAGTCATGAACATCAATATCATGCAGGGTCGTCAGCACATGTTGTACCGTGACATTTCCATTGGCGGCAATCAGTTTACGGATGCTCTGCAGAAGGAGTTGAATGTTTCGTATCAGCAGGCGGAGGGAATCAAGCGGGGGGAGGCAGTGGATGGTATCAGCAAAGAGGCGGCCGACGACATTGTGAATTCGGTAGCCGAAGATTTGAGCCATGAAATCCAACGCTCCTTTGATTATTTCAAGGCGACCACATCAACATCGGGAATCGATCAGATCGTATTGACCGGCGGCTGCAGCAAACTCCGAAACAGCGAAATTGCTTCGTTTCTGAGTGATCGACTGGGTGTGGAGGTGATTGTCGGGAATCCGCTGAGGAATATTACGTATAATCAGAAGAAATTCGATCCGGTCTTGATTGAAGAGATAGCTCCCATGTGCGCCGTTGCAGTGGGTCTGGCGCTGAGGAGAGGATGAGATCATGATCCGAATTAACATGCTGCCTCATGAGCGGAAAAAAACCTCCGTTGTAACGATTGAGTTGATCGCGGCGGGTGCTCTGATCTTTGTTGTTCTGGTCGGTGTGGCAATATGGACTCACTATCTGGATACGGTGATGGATGAAAAGGTTGCCACGATTGAACGGAAGGAACAGCAGGTTCAGGAGTTGCAGATTATCATTGATCAGGTACTCAAATATGAAGAGGACGTGAAGCGGCTTGAAAACAAAGTAAACACCATCCGGGACTTGAAAACCAATCAGCGCGGACCAGTACTGATGCTGGATGAACTGAACCGTCGGCTACCCGAAGAAATCTGGCTGACTCAGTTACGGACCGCTGGCGATTTGATTTCCGTCCGGGGCTTCGGGCTGTCGCAAACAAGCATCGGTGATTTTATGAGTTCACTCGAAAGTTCACCGTATTTCTTTGATGTTCGGTTGAAAATCGTCACTCTGACTGTTCAGGAAAACCGGGAAGTTTACGAGTTCGAACTCGATTTCCGGTCTCGTGTATAGGGGGATAGGATGAACTGGGTAGAGTCACTCGAAGCATACCCGCCGTGGCAACGGTTTATCGTCTACGGTGTGATTATCGTTGCGATCTGTGCAGTCTTCTATTTCGCAAAATATAAGAAAGCTCAGGAGAGCATCGTCCGCTATGACGCGAAAATCTCCGAATTGGATGCGAAGATTACCAAGGGTCTGGCGATGAAAGATCAGCTGGAAAAATTCCGGCAGCAGGTGTTTCAATTGAAAGAAGAAATGAGAGGCGCTGCGGAAGTGCTCGGCAATCGGCCCAATGTCGATCTTCTGGTCAAATCAATGGAAAACCTTGCAACGCAGTGCGGGTTGAAAGTTGAACGTTTTCAACCGATTCCGGAACGTACGCACGGGTTTTACGGGGAAATCCCCGTGAACCTGAGCATGTTTGGCGGATACCACCAATTGGGTTATTTTTTCGACAAAGTTGCGAACGAGCAACGCATCATGAATATGACGGATCTGCAAATCCAGAGTATCTACCAATTGGGAGGACCCTCCATTTCCGCACAATGCATCTTGACGGCTTTTTGGTATCTCCAGTAGGCTGTTGATTATGGGAGACCGGATATGAGAATGAGCATTCTGCAGGATACATGCCCACGAACCCGGAACGGATACCGGGCCTTCGTTTTGTGCTGCCTGATCATGATAATGACTGTTCTACCTGTGTCCGGCCAGGATGCGCAGCCTGCACCGGCCGAGACGATGGAACCGGACATCGCTCCTGATCTTCCCCGAGCACCGACTCCGATTCCGGAAGAAGAACAAAAATTTATCTACAACAGCCATGGCATGCGTGATCCATTTGTTTCGCTCCTGGTCCGCAAGGACCTTGATGTGAGCAAAGTCGGTATTGCCGCAATGAAAATTTCGGAAATCAAGTTGCAGGGATTACAAATCGGCCTCGGAAAGGTTGCCATTGTTCAGGGGCCGGACGGTAAAGCGTATAATATGGAAGTGGGTCAATCATTGCTCGATGGAAAAGTCGTCGCTATCATGGGACGTAAAGTTGTTTTTGAACAAGTAATCCTGGATCCTTTCGGGAGAGTCAAGGACAAGAAGGAGATAGAGCTTTATCTTCACTGATAAAACAGGAGGAGGCTAATGGTTTCACGAATGAATTTCTTCCGACACGCTGCGTCATGGATAACGTGCCTGGGTGCTCTGCTCTTGGTGGTAAATGGGAGCTTGGCTCAGGAGATGGGCATCGATGATGCACAAACGCTGATCAGTCGAATGGAAGTCCGTTCTACCAGCGCAGGAGAAGAGGTCTGGATCATCGGCAACAAGCCCCTGGCTCATTCCGCATTCCTGCTATCTGATCCCTATCGTCTGGTAGTCGACATCCCTGGTGCCACGCTGGCAATGGACTCCCCGGATATTTCCGGTAACTACCGGTATATCCAGGAAGTCACGTCACGTCGATTTGCAGAAGGAACGCGGGAAATTGTCCGGATTGAATTGGTGATGAAAAGCGAAACGCCCTATGTCATCAATAGCTCGGATTTGGGTCTCCAGATCAGATTCGGTGATCTGACGGTTGGATCAACCCATGAAGCCGAGGAAGATGCCGGTATGGAATCCGGCGACTGGACGGTTCCCCAGGCGGCAGTGACTGGTGATGACCTGACAAAGGCAACTCAGGTTTACGGTCTGCAAGCGCCCAAACGCTACAAGGGGAAACCGATTTTCCTCGATCTCAAGGACGCCGATATCCTTGACATTTTCCGGCTCATTGCCGAAGTCAGCGGATTCAATGTCGTGGTCGATCCCGACGTGTCAGGCCGAATCACGCTCAGAATGGACAATGTGCCGTGGGATCAAGCCCTTGAGGTTATCCTGAAAAACCAGGGTCTGGGCAGAGAAATCGAAGGCAACATTATGCGGATTGCCGCGGTTAAAAAACTGCGAGAGGAACACACCGAGAAAATGATGCTGGAAGACGCAAAACGGAAAGCGCTTCCGATTGAATCCATTATTTTGTATCTGAGTTACGCCGATATCAGCGATATGGAATCCGCTGTGAAGACCTTCTTGTCCGAACGCGGCACCATTATGAAGGATACGCGTGTGAATGCCCTGATTATTCGGGATATCCGTGGCGTTCTGGATGGTATCACTGATCTGGTGCGGATTCTGGATGTGCGCACTCGGGAAGTGACCCTGAATGCGCAGATCGTTGTCACGGCAAAGAACTTTGCACGCAATTTGGGTATTCAGTGGGGAGGCCGGTTCTTTGCTGATGCTCAGCACGGTAATACGACCGGATATCAGTTCCCGAATAACTTCTCGGTGAATATGACAGACGGATCGGATCCAGATCTGGCAAAATACGCTGTGAACTTCCCTTCCGGAAGCCAGCTGATGGCCATGACGTTCGGCAACGTCATGGATACACTGAGATTGAACCTGGCCTTGAGCGCTTCGGAAAACGAGGGTTTAACCAAAACCATCGCGCGTCCGACCATCACAACATTGAACAACGAATCAGCGACGATCTCCAGCGGTGATAAAATCCCCTACTTCTCCAATTCCGGCCTCGAAGGCGCTGATGTGACGTTCCAGGACGCGACGACATCGTTGGATGTCACACCCCATATCACAAATGATGACTGGATCAATCTTGAGGTATCGGTAACACGGGATTTCCCAGGTGAAAATGTCGGCCAAGCCGGACCGGCAATTCGCACCAACAGTGCCGATACGAAGGTTCTGATCAAGGACGGCGATACACTGGTTCTTGGTGGGCTGAACCAATCCCAACAGTCTCTTAACAACCAGAGAATTCCCTGGCTCGGGGAAATCCCGGTCCTCGGATGGCTCTTTAAAAACGATGCCAGGACGTCAACCTTCTCGGATCTCTTGTTCTTCATTACTCCACGGATTCTCGCGGAAGAAGACCAAGTCGTCCGCACGGAAGCCTTTTAACCCGTGAGGGGGGAAACCATGAATGTGAATAGGAGAAAATACATGCACAAAATGCTCCTGATGCTCACTTCCATGATCCTGGCCGTCACCCTGATGACGGGGTTGATCGGCTGTGGGGACGCCGGGGGTGAAGCGAATACGAAAGCACCCGTTATGCTGTATATTCGATCGCTGAACGATGATGCTCCCTATTTCGCTGAAGTTTGGGACTCAATCAACGACGCGATTTCCATCCGGGAAGATGTAGTCACGTGTCTGGTTCAGAACCAGCCGCTCGATCCGACGGATGAAGGAACTGAGAGCTTCTATCAAGACATCATCTGCAAAGGATACGAGATCAGCTACTTCCGAAAGGACACCGGAACCCGGGTTCCGGCAAGTTTCACCGGATCAGTTAACGTTGTGTGTACCGTGAATAGCTCCATCGGATTCGATATCATCATCTGCCGGGCATCCCAAAAACAAATGCCCCCACTCATCGATCTGTGTGATCCCGGCTACGATATGGAAACGGGATTGAACGAAATCCATACGACATGCCGCGTCGTCGTCTGGGGTGAAACCTTTGCAGGTGAAGAAGTCGTGACCGATCCGGCTCACATGACCGTCAATTTCGCCTGCCAATGGATCGACTAGGAAGGGAATCGAATGATGAAAACTGCATTTCTGAAAAAATCACTCATTCTGCTCCTGACTGTCATATTCGGTTCGGTTGCATTCATCGGCTGCGATGAAATGGAAGAAGAAAATCATAATACCGATCCGGGGCGAACGGGTGTTGACGGCTACAGTCTGATGCTGTCCATTACTCCTTCACGCGCTCCATCCAATAACGATGCAACGATGAACGTCCACATCCGGTTCTTCAAAATGGCCGATATGTCACCCGTTGCCAATACGCGTGTTCGCGTGATGATTGATAGCCCGTACGGGTATGAATTAGATCCCGAAATCGTGAGTTTCGCCAATGATGTCTTGCTGACCGATGTCGTGACGAACAGTGCTGGTGAAGCGGATGTGACGTTGTTTGTCGGATATCTGGACCGATCAGAACCGGAAGTCATTTATGAAATCGATATCCAGTCCACGGTGGAGTATGAAGTGAACAACCATGTCGAGGTATGGGCCTCCGAGCTGTTCTACATCTACAATCCATTCTGGGATGGGACCCGGCCGCCGGATACAACCCTGCCAACAGCGATCATAACGTATTTCCCTTCCACCGGTATTACTCCCGGAACGAAGATTACATTCATGGGAGCGAATTCCTATGACCGTGGGGATAGCGATCTGACGTTCGGTCGGGCATACGACGAAATCGTCGCCTACAATTGGAACTTCGCTGACGGATCGTACGGTTCGGGTAAAACAGTAACGCATCTGTATGCCGGTGTCGGTACGTACAATGTCGAACTGATGGTTGTCGATGACGAAGGGCAGACGGGCCAATCCACCGTCAGCGTTGTCGTCGCCGAGTATACGCCGACCCCGACTCCCTGACCCGGTTCGGATGTGTTGTGAGATGCAACACATCGAAATATCGTGATACACTGAAGCAGGCGCAAAGAATGCGCCTGCTTTTTGTTTTGCTTGGAGGATGACTGCGATGAACGAAAACCGGAAACTACGTAAAGAAATCCTGAAACTGGAAAAGCAAATGCAGGTAGAAAAAAACCCGCAATTGGTTCTCAGTCTCTCTGAACGATACATCGAAATCGGCGAACCCCATCAATCGGTGGCCGTTCTCCTCGAAGGTATCCAAGCCAACCCTGATCATGTCACGCTGAAGGTTATCTGTGCCCGAACCATGCTGACATATCAAACGGATGATGTGTCACGAGCTGAATCAATTATTAAGCACGTACTCATGACTCATCCGGAAAATCTTCTCGCTCAGCAACTTATGGAGCAAATCCATGCTCAGGTCGAAACGATGCATGAAATTGCTTTACCGCCGGATACACTGGAATTGCAAAGACAAGCAACTCTGACAATTCAAAACGCGCACGTTGCGGCTCAAGCGAGTACGTTAACTGGTCTGCATAGGGAGTCGGCAAAAACGCTTCATGGGAAGAACGATATCGATGAAAAGGTAAGTGATGCCTATGCATTGTTCCGGAAGGGGCAGTTAGAAGACGCTCTGGGATTGTTTCAGGAAATCCTTGAAACGGATCCAGACAACGATGCTGCACGCGATGGATTTCGTAAGATTTACGCTGAAATTGTTAAATCCAGGGAAAATGATGCAGTGAATCGAAAACGTGAAAAGCAACTTGAAGTCATCCGTCGATCGATACGGCTTTTGGATGCGATGCGTCGAGTCGTGACTATACGATAGGAAGGAGCAGGTATGCGAATCAAGGTTCTTCATGGACCGAATCTTGGGGAAGTCGGTCATCGGGAGCCGGACGTGTATGGGAGAGAAACGTTGGAGTCGATCGATTCTGGGATTCGAGCGTGTGCGGGTGAATTAGGTGTTTATGTCGATATTCTCCAGACTGACAATGAATCGGATATGATCCGTTTCATTAAAGATGCAGAGGTGCACTGCCAGGGGATGATCATCAATCCTGCTGGATTCGGTTATTCCAGCATTGCCTTGCGTGATGCCGTTCTCGCCATGGGCTGCCCGGTGATTGAAGTTCATTTAAGCAATATCCATGCACGAGAACGATTCCGGCACCGATCCGTGCTGGCGGATATAGCAGTCGGCCAAATCTGCGGAATGAAAGGATACGGGTATGTGCTTGCCCTGATGGCGCTGTATCGGATCCTGATGGAGGAAGGTAGGTAGAGTGAGTGCTGCGACGACGGTTGGCTGTTCGGCAGTTACTTGATCATACGGGGTGCGATGGCATTGTGATAACCGATGCATCAGTAATCCGATATTTGACCGGTCTAATGGGTGCCGGTGTATGTGCTCTCCTGCATGCCAGGGGAGGCGAACTGTTTGCGGATTATACCCGATATCGAGCCATGCGGCGAGCGACTGGGTGGAATGTCCACTGTACGGGTGGGCAACCCTGGATTTCTGCAATCACGTGGGTGTTAGAGGAAGATATTCGAAGAGTGGGGTATGATTCATGGAAGACCCCTGCAGGTCTGATTGAATATTCGAAAAAGCGATGTGTGGGTCGAGTGGAGTGGTTTGATGTCGGAGGACCGATATCGGAACTGCGCCGGATTAAGGATAGAAAGGAAATCGATTCGTTGCGTCAGGCGGCGATGGCAACGGAAATGGTGTTGGACAGCAGTATTCCTCTATTGCGTGACGGCATAACCGAGAATGAGTGGGCTGTGCATATCCACGCCAAACTAATGGAAACAACCGGTGAGTTACCCGCATTTTTTACCATGGTCGCTTTCGGCGAAAACACTGTACATCCGCATTGGGAGAATTCGAATCGCAGACTCAGTCCGGGTGATACTGTGATTGTTGATTGCGGAGCGACTGTCAATGGATATTGCGCCGATATTACCCGGACTTTTTTTTGGAAACGAGCATCCGCACGCCAACTACGTCGATTAAAGATCATTGTGGATGTCTTGGAAGCAGCGATTGCACATATTCGGACTGGCACGGTCTGCTCTGAAATCGATGCAATTGTCCGGAGTGAGTTAGCGCTCGTGGTCCTAGATCGTTATTATTTGCATCCCCTCGGTCACGGGGTCGGTCTGGATCTTCACGAAAACCCAGTTTTTTCAGTGGATTCTGAGGATCAGATAATGGTAGATATGGCATTTGCCCTCGAGCCCGGAGTTTTTATCCCGGGTTGGGGAGGGATTCGAATTGAAGAAATGATATGGTATTCGTCTCAGGGGCCCATTGTGTTGTCTCAGGGACGAAATAAAAATTGGTCGGTTGTGCAGTAATCCTGGAGGTGGCATTATGTATGATACATCTGAATTCAGAAACGGACTCAAAATCGAATATGACGGTGAACCGTGCGAAATTGTATCCTGTCAGCATGTCAAACCGGGAAAGGGTGTCGCTTTTGTCAAAACGCGACTGAAATACCTCCGTACCGGCGCGACGGTGGATGTGAACTTTCGCTCGGGTGAACGAGTCGGTAAACCGGATATAGAAGTCAAAGAAATGTCTTATCTATATCAGGATGGTGATTTTCATTATTTTATGGATGTCGAAAACTACGAACAGAAAGCGATTACCGAAGACCAGCTCGGAACGAGTAAAAACTACCTAAAAGAAAACATGGTGGTGGAAGTCTTGTTTTACAAGGGAAATCCTCTTTCCATCGAATTGCCGATGAAAGTGGATTTGTTGATTGTCCAATCCGACCCTGGAATTCGGGGCGATACTGCACAGGGCGCGACGAAACCCGCCACCCTTGAAACTGGACTTATCGTTCAGGTCCCTCTTTTTGTGGAAGAAGGTGAGATCATCCGTGTCGATACGCGATCAGGCACGTATATTGAGCGGGTGAGGGGGTAACAGATGGAAATCAGAAAAATCCGGCAATTGGCGCGAATGCTGAAAGAAGAGCACATAGAGGAGATCGAAATACAGGAAGGTGATTCCTATCTTCGATTAAAAACCACGCGGAAAGCGACGGTTGCGGAGGTTGTTGCAGTGAATGGCCCGGATAAAGAAGTCGAAACTCCGCACAGACCGGTGAAGGAGTCAACTCCGGTCAGCGGCTCGAAGATTATTGCCTCACCTCTGGCAGGGATGTTTTACCGATCGAAAGCTCCGGGTCAGCCGCCGTTTGTTTCCGTCGGTGACCGTGTAAAAAAGGGACGATCCCTTTGCATTCTCGAGGCGATGAAATTGATGAATGAGCTGGAGGCTGAGCAGGATTGCGAGATTCTCGAAATCCTGGTTGAAGACGCCCTCTCTGTTTACGAGGGTCAGGCCCTGTTCCGGATTCTTCCGCTGTAAGAACGACCTGTCTCCAAACGTGGATGGCATGAATACCCTTGTGTTCACTCCGACATGGAACGAAGCGGATAACATTGAACGCCTCGTTCGTGAAATTTTTTCCGTCATTCCGAATTGCGATATTCTAGTTGTCGACGATCTGTCTCCGGATGGAACCGGGGATATTGTCGAGAGTATGCGGAATGAGTTTCCGCATCTTCATATTCTCCATCGAGAAGGTCCGCGCGGCCGCGGTTGGGCAGGTATTGCAGGATATATTTGGGGTCTGGATCACGGCGCTCGACGGATTATTGAAATGGATGCTGATTTTTCGCATCAACCCAGGTTCATTCCTGATATTTTACGCGCTCTTGAGAATGCTGATATGGTCATCGGTTCGAGGTATGTTCCCGGCGGGCAGGACCTTCGGCCCGGCCGCCATCGCCACATGATTAGTCGATTTGCCGGTCGGTATCAGCAGTGGATGTTTAAAACGGATATCACGGATTGCACCTCCGGATTCCGTGGCTATCGATGCGATGTGCTGGAGAGAATCGGTGTGAGGCAATTGACCACCTGGGGGCCAGCGATTCTTTCCGATGTTCTGTATCGTGTCATTCAACATCGATGCTCGATCGTGGAAGTACCGATTGTCTTTCCTGATCGGGAACGTGGAGAGTCGACTTTGACGTGGCGGATATTGGTTGAAGGGTTCTGGAACGTTGCGAAACTCAGGATTCGTGGATGCCCATCCATTTCCGAATCATCCCGGTAACATCCCATTGGTTTGCATCGGGGGAATCGGGGTCGATCGCATTCCCGTAGCGAAAAGAGTGAACGATCAAGATGATGAAAAGCAGGAGAATCGGGACGATTTTCAAAGCGTGGTACCCGATGTCCTGCACGGTCGTCCATTGCATCTGTGGCATGGTGGCGGGATTGTTCCAAAAGTAATAGGGGGTTGGCAGAGCGCACACCAGCCATGCTGCGCCTGTCAGTCTTCGAAGTTTCGGATCGATAAAACCGATGGACCAGACGGGAAGCAGCATCACAAAGTGATGTTCCCAGACGTACTGATAGGTAAGAAAATATACACAAATCCACATGGCGAGTGCCTGGGGTAAATGGATGCGACGCGGGAGCAGCGTGGCGCAAGTCGCAATTGCTATGATGATCAGTGACCACAATGTCAAGCTGGTGCGGATGGATGCGTGATCCAACCCAAACCGTTGCAAGGTCGTTGCACCCAGGGCCCAGAATCCAAGGCTGTTTGGACCGACTGCGATGAATCGATGACCAAAATACGAACTGAACTCCTGGAAGCTGCCGGGATGGCGAAAGAAATACGGTGCTGACAGACCGATGATTGTCAGAAAAAGGATTATGATGGTGTGATTTCGCTTGAGTTTAATCCAGATCGGCACAAAAAGAATGGTGTTAATCTTCCATATAACAGATCCGATATAGCAGGTATCGCGCAGGCGTGTGTTGAAATGACTAGCGGCGGCGACAATGGCATGGAGGAGTGTCACGGTGACCATGGATTGTTGCCCAATATGCAACTCGATGTAGTATGGTGTATAAGCTAGCCACATGGCGATCAGCATTGGGCGGAGGTGTTTCGGGATCATCAACCGCGACAGAATGAATAGGTTGGCTATGAGAAGCAACTCGACGCACGCGATCCATGTCCAGTATGAGTGCCAGGGAGATAAGATATTCAGCAGCACACCGAACGTGCAGGCATAAATCGGAAGATAGCGGAAGCCAGAAAAATAGGGAACAACGAGGGCTGTTTCCCCGAGATTGTGGTTTCGGACGCCATAATAGACGGATTGCCCTCTCATGAAATTCCGCCCAGCCTGGTATATGGAAAAAAAATCCAATCCTCGGGGAACGCGATCGGTGTCGTGAAACCAGGGATCGAGGAAGCCTTTGAGTGAATCGAGTTCAGCAGGATGGGTGCGGGTTCCCGTCAGGTTAATCGGATACGTAAGGAAGAACGGTTCACTCAGCAGGGAAGTGAGCATTGCCACATGCGCGATAGCAGCCAATACGACGATCAGGGTTGAAGGATGAATACCGAAGTGGAAACGGCGTGTCACGATGAGTTAATTGACCAGACGGATGTCGTGCACATGCAATTGCAGCATCTCTCTGTTATTCCAGTGATTGATTTCGGGTGTTGCGACAACATCCAGCGAATGGGCGGAAGTGATCATATCGCAGAAGGATCCGAATCCGAAAGCGATTGCATCAATATAGCGCCGGTCTGTCGCCAGGGTTAGTTTCAGGTGATTCCCATCAGCGCCAACAGTGCGAGGCAGGTATCGATGGGTCAGACCTCGGAGAAGGAACTTTGGTTTGGGATTGCCGAGACCGAACGGTGACAGGCGATTGAGGGAACGGATGGATCGGAAATTGATATCGTCAAGTGTGGTTTCCGCATCGATGATGGTTTTCGGAATCAAGTCTTCCGGTGTCAGCTTTGCCCGGGCAATCGCCAGGCATGCGTTTCGGAACGATTCAATGTGATCGGGAGCGATTCGGAAACCGGCTGCAATCTGATGACCGCCGAATTCAATGAGGTGTTCGGAAGCGGAATTCAGGCAATCAAACAGACTGAATGACGGAATGCTTCTTCCGCTGCCCTTGCCGATACCATCTTTGATACTGATCACACACGTCGGCCGGTAATACCGGTCCGTGATTTTCGACGCGACGATTCCGATCACGCCTTCATGCCAGTCCTGGCCATACACAACGATGAAAGGCTCCTCATCAAGATCCAGTAACTCCACCTCCGCACGAACACGCTTGAGAATGCCTTCTTCAATGGATTGACGCTTGTGATTGATCGCATCCATTCGTTCCGCGAGTTCATCGGCTACATCGATATCCCGGGCAAGCAGCAATTTCAGTGCCTCTTCCGGTGATCCCAGTCGGCCGACGGCATTGATACGGGGACCGAGTTGGTATCCGATGGAAAAAGGATCCATATTCCGCCCATGGACAACATGAGAGACTTTTTTCAACGCAATCAAGCCGGGGTGAGATGTGTGCGTAAGTGCCTGGAGACCGTGATACACGAGAATACGGTTCTCACCAGTCAAATTGGCGACATCA
>JAFGMN010000031.1 GCA_016927515.1 candidate division CSSED10-310 bacterium
ATTCGATCGAGTTCCAGCCGAACACCAACCGGATCCGCCAACGCCTCCCGAACACAGCTCAATAGATGGGAACGCTGAGGATTCTCGCCGGTATCGACCCGGCGAAAAGCCGCGATGGCGCGCAAAAGCGATGTTCCTATTTCCATGAGACATTCATCAAGATGCATGGTTCACCCCTGCCAGTCGATCCGCGGAGACACCCACCGGATTGATTTGGAAAGAGTTATTGTATAGGATCCGGCGTATGAAGACCAGCAGCAGGGATTTCAGTGATCCACCGGTGACCGGCGTCACGTCGCTGGTACTGGTATTTTTCGTCCTCTGCATCATGATCATCTGGCTGATCCCGGATGATTGGATGACGGCATGGGCCATGTTGTGGAATAACATCCAGTAACTATGCATCCTGTTCCCAAGGACGCTGCCATGGATTGGCAGCGAGGATATCCCGGCACGTGCGGCAGACAACGCAATGAAATGCCTGGAATACCTGGTTTTCAAGCATGTCCTGTGGAATCAGGTCGATGCGTTGGAGCAGAGCGTTGAGTTGTGTGTCGACATCTTCCGGCGTATTCGCATCATATCCATGCCATCCGTCGGCGGTATCGGCTGTCAATGTTAGGTGGATGTGCCATACCGGATCACCGCGTTGTATGAATCTGCCGCATCGGGCACAGGTCACGCCTACGGTGTCCATTCCCGGGCCACCTGTTCGAGTGCTTCCCGCAGTGGAGTGGGTTGCCATCCGGTTTCCCGATGGATACGGGTGCAGTCCAGTGAACAGTCCGTGAGATAGGGAGCATCAGCCGTCATTCCTTCCATGGCAACGGGGATCATTCGATCGGCATCCCATCTGAATACGTCGGCCATGAGAAGACCCAGGTCGTATCGATTCACCCGAGCATCACCGCCGATGTTAAAAATCTGGCTGCGAACCCTGTATTTCAAAATCATCGTAACAGCCCGTGCCACATCACGACTCCAAACCGGTGTGCGGTACTGATCGGTAAACAAGGTCAACACGTTGCCCGTCGCGAGATCCCGTTCGTTCTCCCTGAGAAACGATCCATGCAATCCGTCATCGTTCCCAAACATCAATGCCGCGCGAAGCACCACCGTGCCGGGATGTACCCGGAATGCCTCCATCTCGGCATCGAATTTGGATTCGCTGTAAATCATGTGCGGATCGGCATCGGTTTCGTCATGTGGACCGGGGCCGGAGTTATAGACCAGATCAGTAGACATGAACAGAAACTGGACGGACAATTGTTGCGCAACAGTTGCCAGCGCTCGGGTCCCCTCGATATTGACCTGCCGGGTCAGATACGGATTACGGGCACAAGCTCCAGCCCGGGATACCGCCGCACAATGGATTATCGCTTCGATGCCGTATTGGCGAATGAACCCCTCGACCGGCTTCAGGCTTCCGGTCAAATCCATGGGTGTCACAGCCTGGACGGGAGCATTCAGTGGTGACTCATGGTGTGTGCCGAAAAGTGTGAATGTCTCGCCGAGATCCCTGCACAAATTGTATCCAAGAAACCCCGAAGTACCTGTTATCAGGACGTTTCGTATCATCGTGATCCCCCGTTCCGGGCGGTGGAAGACACTATCCTATCCGCCACTCATCATGTTCCCGCCGCGCACTCTTTTTGAATGTACCGCATCCGATCCCGGATCGGCAACCGGATTTTGGGCTGTTTGAACACATGGAAGAACATGATATGCTCATAGAGATAATTCTTTCCTGCGGAGGACATTTATCGGGAGGTCATATCGGATGCATGCCGGAATACTGGAAAAAATCATGGAAATCCAATCTGGCCGCGCACCTCATGCCGTGATGGTCGTTGTTGTCGCCACGAGTGATTCGACACCGCAGTCGCCGGGAGCCCGGATGCTCGTAATGGCGAATGGAGGGACGGTGGGCACCGTCGGTGGTGGGGCCATTGAGAAGCTGGCTGTCGATCATGCCGGTCATATGCTGGTCCGATCGGTGAATACGGATTACAAGCAGTTTGACATGTCGGGTATCGAACTGAAATCGGGGTCCGGAAAAGCCACCGGAATGGTCTGCGGCGGGACCATGTCGCTGTATTTCGAACGAATTGCTCCACCGGATCGATTCATCGTATATGGTTGCGGCCATATCGGCGGTATCCTGACCCCCTTGGCATCTCAATGCGGATTTCACGTGATCGTTGTGGATCACCGGACCGATATGACATCACGGGAACGCTTTTCTGAGCCGGTGGAAATTCACTGCACACTGCCTCCGGACCATGCCGGGCAATTTCCAATGCAACCAGCGGATTCCATCGTCATTATGACCCATAATCATCAATTCGATGCAGCGGTGCTGGGTAACCTGTTGAAACGGGTGACCACGGAAACAATGCCGCGGTACATCGGCATGATCGGATCTGCACGAAAAGTGATGATCACATTGGAAAAACTGGAAAAGGAAGGGATATCCAAAGCGATTCTTGACCGGATTCACACGCCGATCGGTTTGAAAATCGGTGGAGGAAGTCCGGCGGAAATAGCGGTTTCTGTCATGGCAGAAATTTTAGCGGTCAAATATGCTTTTCTGAATACTGGTTGCGTGGTTTCGATGCGTTCCGCTGCGACGGTATTGGCTGAATCCTGATATTCACCATCGATTGTGTACCCGCCCCTGTTAAATCGGCTGGATCCGGATCTGGTTGTCGTTGTCGATGCTCACGGCGTCCCATCGGCTTCCCACATCGAGAGTACCCCTGTCAGGAAAGAGACCGTAGAATCGCGCCGTATTTTCCGATGTCAGTTCTGCCAATCGTTCCCACGACAGCTTGCCCGTCTTGATCCCCGAATCGATCATGCGGGAAAGCAATGTTCCGGCGCCATCCAGCCCAAAAGGAGTTCGGGTGAAATGATCGCCAGCATCCATGTAATCAGCAGCGGGGAACGGTGCATGATCGCTGCCGATCCAATGGATTCTGCCGTCAGTTACGGCATCCCACAAAGCGGTTTGCTCCCCTTGACTTCGGAGGGGCGGTGTCACGGCGAACTGCCATCCGATGGCACCGCAATAGACATCCCGAGTCAGTGTCAGGTAATGAGGGCACGTCTCAAGATACAGGCCGCTTCCATACGCAGCTTCAGCACCACTGCCTGAACTGACGTGGACAATGGCCATCATCGCTCCCGTCCATTTCTGAATTTCTGCCAGTCGCTGGATAGCCGTTACTTCGGCCACTACCGGCCGGGACATTTCAAAATATTTAAAGGCATCCGACGGAAATCGATCCACCGATACCAGAGATGCCTGATCTTCGGCATGAACGATGATCCGGGCATTTCTACGCGCTGCCCAGCCTGCTGCCAGTTCAATGGCTTCATAGGATGTGCGTCGGCCGCTTTCTTCATACGCCGTAAAAAACTTGAACGATGCAATCCCCATCTCCAGACACCGGTCAGCCTGCTCCCGGATGCGATCGTTCCAGCCCACAACAGTGCCATGCAAAAACACGGTACAGAGCGCATCACGAGCCTCAACCGCGCGGCGACGGACTGATTCGAACAGTGAAACACCCGCTTCCGGTGTCGTAAAATCAAACACCGTGGTCGTCCCCCCAAGCATTGCTTTCATCGACCCGGTCCGGAAATCATCCACCGTGATCCGGTTTCCCACCGGTAATGCAAAATGAACGTGCGGATCGATGACACCCGGTAACACCCGGGCACCCTGCAGATCGATTTCGGTTTCAAACCGGCCATCCGCAGCCCCGTCGATGGAGATGATCCGGCCATTTTCAACGGTTACATCAGCGAAACGTGCACCAGATCCCGTGGTCAACAGGGCATGACGGTATAGTTGTTGACCAGACGAAAATGGGCGGCTGCAGAAGGGTTTGATGAAGCCGGATCGATTCACATTTCATTCCGCTCAGGACAGCGTGACATACCGAGCAGCGTATGACGCATAAAACAGCGCAGCGGTCACGAGTTGATCGATTGCACACATCTCGTCGGGAGCATGCGCCCATTCCTCACGGCCGGGTCCGTACCCCACGCATGGAATGCCGTGCAGTCCGGCAATGGAAACCCCGTTTGTCGAGAATGTCCATCGACCGACTTCCGGCGGCTTCCCAAACAGGGCGTGATGGGTGGCAATGCCTGCTTCCACGGTGAGATGGTCTTCGGGGGTTTTCCAGGCCGGGAAGATTTTCTCCACCGGGTAGACATATCCTGTATGGGTTGGCGTGTCATACATCGCGGCTTGAACTGCCAGCTGTCCGGTCGGGTCGAGCCCGCGAATTTCGTTCAGGGCATGTTCAGGCGTTTCACCCCAGGTCAAGCGTCGGTCGAGATAAATCTCGCAGCTGTCAGCGACGGAGCACAGTGAGGGGGCTGTTGACCGGATTTGGCTGATGGTCACCGATCCTCGGCCGAGGAATGGATCGTTCCGAAGCGCTGCGCCCAAATTGTCGATACCCCGGATGATGGGTGCCATGGCGATAACGGCGTTTCGGCCACGTTCCGGCGCGCTTCCATGTGCGCTGATCCCGGGCATGGTTGCGGTCATCTCCATGCGGCCGCGTTGACCGCGATAGAGCCGGCACTCGGTGGGTTCAGTAATCAGCACCATTTCAGGGCGGATCTTTTCTTTTTCGATGATATACCGCCAGCATAAGCCATCGCAGTCTTCCTCCGATACGGATCCCACGATGAGTAGCGTCACGTCTCGGGGGAGAAGATCGTATTTTTTCATTAAGTAGCCGGCATAAACCAAGGAAGCCATTCCGCCTTCCTGGTCTGATGCACCACGACCTCGGACAAAGCCGCTGTCGGTATCGCCGATGAACGGATCAAACGTCCATCGATCGCGGTTACCGACATCCACGGTGTCCACGTGGGCATCGTACGCCAGCACGCGCGGTCCACTGCCGATTCGTCCGATTACATTGCCAAAGGCATCGATCCTCACATCATCGAAATTGACCTGCCGCATTTCATGAGCGATTCGGGCAACAACGCCCGTTTCCCGGCAGGATACCGAGGGAATTTTTATCATGTCACATAGAAAACGGACCATCCGGTCTCTGATTTCTTCTGCATATCCATCGATATTCATCATTGACTCCTCGCACAATCCAGGCTCGATCAGATATCCGGTCATCTGCCGGACAGCCAAATCATTGTGTTGATTTTATGGAAAAAGGTCAAACAAAAAGGAGTCTTTTTCAGCATGCTCATGTGTTTTTCGCAATGGGCCATTCTTCGCAAGACATCAAACTGAGCATCTGATAGAGTGGAATCGTCGATTGGATGCAAGTGTTTGGGTTCACGGAGCAAGCGAGAGAAACGTGCACATGAAACGATCCCGGAGAATTCTGATTTCCCTCATTGTATGCAGTTGCATATGGATGGTTTTGGAGTTGGCGTCGTATCTTGTTCTCCGTTTTTCTTTCAATGGTGAACGCATTCAGCAGTTGACACCGATTCTGATTCGAGATCCGAAATTGTTTTGGCGGCTACATCCCGGGGTGGACATCCGGTATGAAGGAATTCAGATCCGCGTCGACGCCAATGGTTTTCGGGGTGATTATCCCCCATCGCTGTGGGAGCGGCCGCAACGGATCCTGTGCCTGGGAGATTCGGTGACATTTGGATGGCAAGTTGAAGAATCCGACACATATCCCAACCAATTGCAACAGCGTCTGGATACTGAAGCGCCCGGAATGTACACAGTGTTTAACGCCGGAGTGCCGGGACATACGAGTTTTCAAGGGGTGCAGCGACTGCCTGATCTGTTGCGATTGGTCGATCCGGCAGTGGTCATCGTATCGTATAGCATCAATGATCGATTTTCTTCCAACATGACCGATGCGCACCGGTATTATCGATTCGAACGAATGAAACGACTCCTCCGATTATCCCGTGTGGTTCGTCTGCTTGAAAACACGCTGACTTCCGGTAATCCCACGCGTTTCAATCCAAAACTCACGCATCAGAAAAACGGCACCGGAACAGCTGATTTCATCGACGTTGGTTCTGGGAATGACGAAGCCGGGGAGGTGAAACGGGTGATGCCGGCTTCGTTTCGGAACAATCTGAAGCAGATCGTGGACCATTGCCGTTTGAAGAACAAACGGGTCATCCTTCTTAACGAATATGTGAATTATCTACCCTCATTGTACGATGCGTATCATGAAGAAACCCGTTCCGTGGCCGAATTGGAATCGCTGTCCCTGATTGACGCCGTGGGAATTCTGAAGCCACTGGATATTCATAGCTCAGCCAAAACGGAAACAGGGAAGGCAGCGGGTGAAACGATTCGGATGAATGCATTGATTCAATTGAAGCCATGCGCTGGAATGGAAAAGATGCCAGTCGATGGGGGAAAAAAGCAGCCGGGCGATGGGGGAGAAAAGCAGCCGGGCGATGGAGTGGCAACAAAAGAAAAACCGAAGGATCGTCCTC
>JAFGMN010000277.1 GCA_016927515.1 candidate division CSSED10-310 bacterium
GAAGGCATGCGGGAACTCGTCGCGTTGCGGGATCGCGCCGTGACGGCCTGGGCGGATTCGGAATACAACGCGTCGATTCTGCGGGCCGCGGGATATCCCGATGTGCATGTTTTGCCGATCATCGTCGATATGAGCCGGCTGGAGATGGCACCTGATCCGGTGTTCGAACGGCAGTGGCGATCGTCGCAATACACGTGGGCATTCATTGGTCGTGTCTCGCCGAACAAGCGGCATGAAAACATCATCCGGGCGTATGCCTGTTATAAAAAGCATATCCATCCTCATTCCCGGCTCCTGCTGATCGGTGAAAACCGGAACTGCTGGCGATATACCCAGGCAATGGTCGACCGGGTCCGGTCTGTTGGGGTCGGAGACGTTCATTTTACCGGCATGGTCGACGATGCGGAGTTGGTCGCGGCATACCGCATGGCGGATGTTTTCGTCTGCATGAGCGAGCACGAGGGATTTTGTGTGCCGCTACTTGAGGCGATGCATTTCGATCTTCCGGTCCTGGCGTACCGGGCCGGAGCCGTTCCCGAGACGATGGGCGGTGCCGGTGTGTTGCTGAATACCCGCGATCCGGTGGTAATCGCCGAACTGGTGGAGCAGCTTCGAGTCGACACGGGTTTTCGTCGGTCCGTGATTGATGGGCAGCGGCGTCGACTCGCGGTATTCCGCGCGATGGATCTGACCGGGTGTGTCCGGGATCTGCTGGAGGGAATGATTCGGTGAGAATCGCCCAACTCGTTCCGGCGCTTCACCCTGGCGATGCCATCGGAAACGATGCCCGGACCCTGAGCGCGTATTTTCAACGAAACGGCATTTCATCGGCGGTGTTTTATCTGCATGCCGATCCCGAAGTTGCAGCGGAAGGTTTTCCCGTCTCCTCTTATCCCGAATGGATTGGTGACGATGCAGCCAACGTGACCATTCTGCATTATGCGCTGCCTTCGCCGCTGAACGATCGCTTTGCCCGGACGGCCGGGCGGCGGATCCTGGTTTACCACAACATCACGCCGTCCGAGTTTTTGCAGGGGTATCCCCATTTGCAGCACCTGTCGCGGGAGGGTCGACGGGCACTGGCGGAACTGCGGACGATTCCGTGCACGGCGGTGGCCGATTCGGAGTATAACCGGCTTGAATTGGCGGCGATGGGGTTTGCGGATACCCGGGTCATACCGATATTCATCGATTTCGATCGACTGAACGAGTCGCCGTGTCCGGTGACGTTGCGGATGCACCGGGTGGAACAGATGGTGACGTTTCTGTTTGTGGGTCGAGTGACGCCGAACAAATGCCAGCACGATGTCATCCGGTTGTACGGCGTCTACAAACGTGCCGTCAATCCCCGGTGTCGTCTATTTCTCGTGGGGAAGTACGATGGATTTGAACCGTATCTCGACCGGTGCCGCCGGGCGGCAGACCGGTTCCGGCTCGGTGACGTTCATTTTGTTGGCCGGGTCACTCACCGCGAGTTGCTGGCGTACTATCACATGGCGGACCTGTTTGTTTCGATGTCCGAGCACGAGGGTTTCGGTGTGCCGTTGGTGGAGGCGATGCATCGGGGGGTGCCGGTGATGGCCTATGCGGCGGCGGCGGTGCCGTATACCATGGGAGATGCGGGGATCCGGTTCAGGCAAAAGAGCGGTATGTGGCTGGAGCTGGCGCATCTGGCGCATCTGGCGGCAACCGATCCGGTGGTCCGGACCCGGATCCTGGCCGGGCAAACCCTTCGGTTGGAGGCGTTTTCCATGGCGCATGTCGCCCGGTTGTGGGATGCCGTACTCGGCGCATCCGATTTGCGGTAACATGGATTCCACGAGAAAAACCCGATCAAGGGATAGAATCGATCACGGAAGGGAATCGATCGGTGAACTGTCGGCTGTAATGCCGGAGTGTAACCGGCGGGTCCGCGTACGCTGCTCCGCGTAAGCGGGTCCGCGTAGGCAGGAAAAACGCCTTCTCCCGATCGATGGACCGGGAGAAGGACGGGGTCATTGTATGGAGGACGCCGTTTACGGGGTCATGGGGTGCAGGAATCAGTCCAAGAGGATTGCCGGATTATCAGTTGTGATTGAGAATCGGTGCGTGTTGCGGAGGAATGATCTCTGCTGGCTTGAACGTCCAGAGCTGAATGAAATTGAAATAGTAGCGGGAGGGTGCATCGCCGATCGGATACGGATCGACGTACACGGCCGGATTCGCTGTTGCGTTGTAGCCGCCGTCGGCTGCCTGGATCCGGTAAGCCCATTCATTCAGGACATACAGGGGACTGCCGATAATGCTTTCATTCCCTCCGGTGTAAAGTCTGTGATATGTCCGAGCCATCAGCAGCAGCATTTCGGCGCAATTGACGCGTTGGAGTCCGATATAATTCGTTGATGGAACCATGTAGGATTCCGCCGGGGTGATCCCGCCGGGCCAGATTGCGGTGTTCGTGAGGGGATCGGAGAGATTCAACTGGTATGCGGCGCAAACGACCTGGTTGGGTGAAAACACCGTGCTTGTGCTCAGATCCGGCAGATCTGATTGGAGCGTGGTGGGTCCGACGACGTTTTTGGTTGTGAGCTGGGCTGGCAGCGAACCGGTCCGGTATTGAACGGCCATTGCATCAGCAAGCAGTTTGTATGCCTCGGCTAGATGATAATATTGTACATTCGTCTGCCCGCCGGGTCCCGGGGATGTCAGGCGGATGTATGCCGGCAAGCGCGTCATCCCGCTGGCGGTATAGAGGTGGGTCATGATGTATTCAGCGATCCGGTCGAGTTGATCGGCGGAGATGGCTTGATCAGCCTGGTTCCGGGTCATGTCATACAGATCATCGCAAGTCACAATATGAAGATGGGGATCGTTTGCTGCCAGGTATTGGATGTATTGCAGGCTGTCGCTGAATACGCTGGTCCTCAGATCCAGGTAACTGTCGGTCGTTTTGTATGATATGCCCGGTACCCGGTCATCTTTAAAGCAGTATTCGTAATTGTTTTCCGGCAATTTGGGTGTATTGAGTGTATCGCGGCAGTTCATGTGGGAGAGCCGGGTATATGTCCAGTTGCTGTACTGGTCACCGTATATGTTGAAGTAGAGCTGATGGTAGTAATTTGCGGAAGTATCGAATAGATTTTGCAGTGAGATGCTGTGTTCGAAGATATAGAAGGTATCGTATGGGTATGCCTGTGCTCGAATTTTATTAAGAGCGGTATCGACGTTTTCCTGAAAGGACTGGAAATCCGGATGGTTCTCGGGAATGCCCTCTTCCGAGAAATAATCTTCGGAAAAGAGCGGGATCTGCCGGGAGAAATCCCGGTCGTCATCGAATGGGTTCGCATCCTTCTCGGAGAAATGCGAGAAGGTCAACTGCCCGAGATACCAGAACATGAAACCGCCATCGTAATAGTCTGTATCGCCGACAAACCGGTAGCAGGAATCGTTGGCGATCGCCTGCGGATGCCACTGGCAGAGGACCTTGTTGCCGAGCAGACGGGTGATATGAAAGCAGACCACGGGCTGGTTGGAGCCCAGTTCAACCGTGGTCCGCCCGAACAGCTGGTCGAGGTAGTATTTTGCGCCGGGTGTGAATGTGGCCGGAAAAGCTCCGGTGAGTTGATCCTGGAACGTTGTTTCATACACGATGGACAGCGCGCCGAGATCCATCCAGTCTTCCCAATACCCGGTATACGCTTCAAGTATATTGTTGTAGTGCCAACCGGCGAGCGGTTCATACGAACCGATAGCGCCGCCGGCATCGGCATAATCGATCAAGCCGTTGACGACCGCAGGGGCCGGATCATACAGGAATGTATTTCCCGTCCGGTCATCGATGAGGCCGTTCTCCAGATAATAAGCGATCGGCCAGTTGAACGTAAATTCGAATTGCGTGAATCCGATATCGTTGAGCATATCGAGCAGATGCTGCAACGCGTTGGCTTCGCTTCCCATCAGGAACGAGTTTTTCAGGTGGATGAACGGGTAGACGTAAACATCCTGACCGGTGATACCGCCGACATGAGCAATTTCGATCGTGGGAATGGGCGTATGCATGGCAATGACCTGTTGGTGATCGTCCAACAACTCGATGCGGACATGGTAATCACCTTCCGGAAGTGCCGTCGTATTCCAGAAATACTTGTTTCCGTCGAATCCCGCAGCGGACGCATCGATCGGTGTCGGATTGATCGCATACTCGATGTTGCCCGGGACCGAAATCGCGATGAGATTGATCAGATGCTCAACCGGATCTCCATCAAACCAATACAGGAAGTATCCCGTATCGGCATGACTTCCTTCTTCGGGCGTATATAGTTCGATGTTTTGCCCGAAACAGGGGATTCCGAACCCGGCAAGGAGCAGTCCCGTGAGCAACACTGTCCCCGGAAACCGCAAAAACGAATGAATGACGTGACACGTTGATCGTTTCATGTTTTCTCCTTTCGTCTGGTTAAAAAGTTCTACTCCACGATATCGCGATCATGAGTCCAGTCAAATTCCTGTGGGGACGATTTAGATGAATTGAGTGTCGCAAAGCAAAGGAAACCGGCACATGCAGGCCGATTACCTTCATGCGGAAAAAGTGTACTGTGATTTCACAATCAGAATGTGGAGTTCGCGGGATTTTGCGGAATCGGTTGCCGAGTTTAATTCAGTGTGCGGACGAGGCGAAATCCGTTGTCGTGTAGGAGACTGTGTGCCGGATAGTAGCTGCGCCGGGCGGATCGGCACCCCGACGCTTCGTATGCGAGACTTCCGCCGCGGCAGATCCTCTGGGTTCCGGATGCTGGACCCGTGTAATCGGTCTGGGGTGCTGTCGGGTATATATCGAAATAATCCCAGCACCAGTTCCATACATTACCGTGGACATCTTTCAGCATCCAGGGATTTGGATTCAATGTGCCTGCAACCATAGACACGGCGTATCCGGATTGAGCGCAGAACCAGCATACCTGTTCGAGTTCGGGAAGGTCGCCGAGCGTGCAGGAATAGCAGGTTGCTTCCGAGTAACCTGGGACGCTGCACGAGAACGGTGTGGATGTGCCTGCCCGGATGTAATATTCAGCTTCGCCTTCTGTCGGCAGACGGTAGCCGTCGGCGTCGAAGTTGCACGTAAACGTTCCGGATGAATAATTGGTATGATCCACGGGGATCGTATAGGCGGCATCCTTGTAGTAGCATCGTGTATATCCATTCTGCAGGGACAGCAGGTTAGCGAAGAGGACGGAGTGGAACCACGATGTTCGTTGCGCCGGATGATCCAGGGTCGGACTCCATGTCGTATTGCTTGGATCGGCCGGCAGCGTGGATTGAACGGCCAGCAGATCGGCCCACATGCGACGTGTGATCGATGTCTCCATGACTTCGAAATCGCGTGTCAGCGTATGGCTGAAGATCGTTTCATTGGATCCCCGACAGGCTTCTGCGGGTGGGGAGCCTTGCGAAAAAGTACCCGCATCGATGGGGATCATCAATCCGACGGATACCGGTACCGGGCTGGCAACCGGTGTGTTCGTCGGTGTCGGTGGGATGGGATCAACGCAGGTTCCGCTTCCGAGAACCGTCAAGAATATGGCCTGTGCATCGGCTGCCGTGACTGATCCGCTTCCGTTGCAATCCGAGGCACAGGCTTCCTCATAGGTGGGGATGACCGTTCCCAAGGTGATTAGGAAAGCCAATTGCGCATCACTGGCGGTGATGGTTCCGCTGAAATTGACATCGCCGGTGTTCAGGCATTCCGGTGTCGGTGTCTGGCAGACGGCGTGTGGAACAGCAAGGAAGCTCATGCCAATGAATAATAAAACACGAGATAATACTAACCCTGAAAGTGATTTCATGAATATATCCTCACAATCTTGAATCGCTCGTTCAAAATGGAAATAAATCTGCCGATCCGATCTGTCAAGAGACATCGAATAAAATGGCAGATTGGTGATATTTTAACTCAGTATACCCGCAGAACTTTCCATTGCCTGAACTTGCCTGAACGTCCCGAAGTCAGGGCATCATGAACGAAGAACATCATGAACGAAGAACATCATGAACGAGGAGTTTTGTAGCTCATCGATTTGTAGAACGAGTTTTTAAGATTGAGAGATTGCGAGATCGCGATTGTTCGAAGCGGATCGCTTTGTACTATCAGGGATTAAGGATGTCGAGCAGTTCGATTTCGAAAATGAGCACGGCGTTTGGTCCGATCACCTGACCGGCACCTCTCTGGCCATAACCGAGTTCCGGAGGGATCACGACGCGCCAGACAGCGCCTGGCTGCATCAACTGGAGGGCTTCGGACCAGCCTGCGATGACCTGTCCGACACCGAACTCGACCGGTTGACCGTTTTTATGGGAGCTGTCAAATTCCGTGCCGTCGATGAGTGTGCCCCGGTAGTGTACTTTGACTTTGTCCGTGGCCTTGGGTGACGGGCCCTGACCCGTTTTGATGACCTCATACTGGAGACCACTGGGTAGCACTGTCACCGCCTTTTTCGCGGCGTTTTCATCCAAGAATTTTTTACCTTCCGTCCGGTTGGATTCGGCGGCCTGTTCGTGTTTCTGCTTTTGTTTTTCCTGTAATTCCTGGCGGTATTCGCTGATGACCCGCATCATTTCGTCGTTTTCCACTTTCCACGGCTCTTTTTTATAGGCATGCCGGATTCCCTCGATCAACTGTTCCATGTCCAGGTCCCATTCGCCCTGGGAAAAACTCCGGCCGATGTCCAAACCCACGCAATAGCTGATTTTCGATCGTTTATCGGTGAAATCACCGTCTGCCGCACGGCCGGTTCCGATCGCCATGGCCAGAATCATACCCCCTGCCAGAGTCATTCCCATTACCCCATGCATCCATGAACGCTTCATTTTAGTCTCCTTTTGCTCATCGTCTTCAATTACGAAAGCCATGATTGGTCCCTGACGAGAAGACATGCAACCGCCGTATTCCCGAGACCTGTTTCGATCTTCTTTGTAGCATATCGGATGTCGATTGAAAACCACCGTTACGATTCCTATCCAGTCCTCGACGTGTCCAGCCCGTATTCACCGCTATCCATCAGGCTGATAGTAATTTCTTCGAATTGTGAATGGATGTCCTGAAATGCGTCGACCAACACCGGATCGAACTGGGTGCTGCGGCTTTCGATTATGATCCTGATCGTTTCCGCGTGTGAGAGCGCGTTTTTGTATCGTCGTACTGCGCGAAGGGCATCGTAGACATCGGCGAGGCTCATGATGCGGGCTGCCAGCGGGATCCGGCAACCGGAGAGACCGTCGGGATAGCCGGTACCATCCCATCGTTCGTGATGGTGACGCGCAATGTCAGCGCCCATGGAAATAAACGCATTGTTGGGAAAACGGTGCTGTACCAAGGTCAATGTCCGCGCGCCGATAATGGTATGTCGCTTCATCTGTTCGTATTCTTCCGCTGTCAGTTTGCCTGGTTTGCGCAGCACATCGTCGGCAATGCCCACTTTTCCGATATCATGCAACGGACTGGCGTTGTAAATCGCATCGATAAAGCGGTCATCAATGGGTTCGCGGCAGGACGCGTTGCCTTGCAGGTGCCGGGCCAGGGCGCGGCAGAACAGGCGAACCCGTTCCAGATGCCGCCCGGTTTCCTTGTCCCGCAGCTCCGCCAGCTTGGCCAGAGCAAAGATCGTTTCCATCTGGGAATCGGTGATTTGACGGACCTGTTCGGCGACCCGTTTCTCGAGCAGCCGGTTATGATCTTCCAGGGCGATTTGCATGCGCCGGAGCTGCAGATGTGTGGTGATCCGGACTTGGATTTCCTCGAAAACGAAGGGTTTCGTAATATAATCGACACCGCCGGAGTGGAAGGCATCCACTTTGTCGATGGTTTGATTGAGTGCACTGATAAAGATCACCGGGATGGATTTCAGGATGGGATCCTGTTTGAGCAGCCGGCATGTTTCATAGCCATTTAGACCGGGCATATTGATATCGAGCAGGATCAGGTCCGGCGGATTGCGCAGCGCGGCTTCCAATGCCAGGTCGCCACGAGGCATCGCGTAAACTTTGTATCCATTCTGCTTCAGCAGGCTCGACAGCAGCTTCAGGTTTTCCGGGGTGTCGTCCACCACCATGATGTTTCCGGTCAATCCGTTCACACGTCTTTCTCCTGATCCTCCAGAATCAACAATAATTTATCATAATCAAAATCTTCTGCATATTGCCTGAGACGGGCTGCCATCAAGGGATGCTCCTGCGCCAGTTCATCGGTCAGGTTTTCGAACCGGTCCATGTCGCCGGTACGGACGGCCTGGTTCAGGGCGAGTCGCAATGGAAGCGGTATGATCCGGGAACTGACGCGCATCTGGGTTGTGGAGAAAATCGATGATGGTATCTTCGGCTCGTATTCGTATCGATAATCCAGTCGGAGAGCATCCCGGATGGCGGACAGGATTTCCGTATCTTTGAATGGTTTTCGAATGATGGTGTGAAACAGCTCGCTGGATTTATCGGGCAGGTCAGCGCCGGTTGGACTGGCGGTGACGAGCAGCACGGGGGTGCGTTCGCCGCCGGGGAGGGTGCGGATGACCCGAGTGGCTTCGTGTCCGTTCATCATCGGCATTTTCAGGTCCATGATTACCAGGTCCGGGGTCTCTCGTTTGAATGTTTCCACGGCATCCATCCCGTCAGTGGCGGTGACGACCTTGAATCCGTTGGAACTCAGTAACGTACTCAGCAGCCGGCGGTTGTTTTCCCGGTCATCGGCGACGAGGATCGTATATTCCCGGTCGATAACGAGCCGGATGATGGTTGTGTGATCGAGTTCGTCCGGTTGTTCGGTGGTGGAGGGTTCGGCGAGGAATTCCAGGCGGAATGTGCTGCCGCGACCAAGCCGGCTGACCACGGTGATATCGCCGCCCATGACACGGGCGTATTCGCGGCTGATCGCCATGCCCAGGCCGGTTCCGCCCTGAGCCAGTCCGGATTCCGCCTGTTCAAACGGACGAAAAACCTTGCCGATCTCTTCGGATGCAATGCCGCGTCCAGTATCTTCGACTTCGACCCAGATCCGTACTTTTCCACCGAGAACGGCGGACCGCTGAGCGCCGTACCGCACGATGATTCCGCCGTTTTCAGTAAATTTGACGGCATTTCCGAGAATATTGATCAGGATTTGCCTGACTTTTCCTTGGTCTGCCCGGATACTTCCTTCAAGATCCCAAGCCGATTCCATGGCAAAACAGAGACCCTTCTGTTTGACCCGGAGTTGAAACATTCGCTCGAGATCTTTCATGATCCGATCCATATCGAACAGCTCCTCGGTGACTTGGACACGTCCCGATTCGACTTTGGACAGTTCGAGGATATCGTTGATGATGGCCAGGAGATGCTCGCCACTGCGGTGAATGATCTCGAGATGTTCCCGGGCGGTGACATTCAGCGTCCGGTCACGGCGAAGCAGTTGGGTATAACCGAGAATGGCATTCATCGGGGTCCGGATTTCATGGCTCATGTTGGCTAGAAACGCACTTTTCGCTCGATTGGCGGCTTCAGCCTGCACTTTGGATTTTTTCAGCGCATCCACAGTACTGTGTAGACTGGTCATGTCATGTTCAAGTAAGAGCAACGCGGGAGCGGCATCGTAATACAGTCTCTGCGCACGGGTTTCAACCAGCAGCTCCCGACCGTCCCGCGTGAGCCGCTTCTGCTCAAACGGGTCTCCGGAATCGACATGGTCACGCCAGGCTTCGGTATTGCAATCCGGAGTCGATATGTCGCGCAGCGTCATGCGGCTGAAATCGTCGGAGGAGTACCCGAGCCGGCGGCAGGTCACGGTATTGACTTCAATGAACCGGCCCAGGTGATTTCCCGGTTTTATCTGGCACACGAGGATGGCGTCGGAGACACCGTTGTAGAGGGATTGGAATCGTTCTTTCTCTTCGCGCAAGCGCTGGGTGGTGACCGTTTGATGCTCCTGAAGGCGTGCGATGAATGCGGCAGCACCCAGCGTCAGAAGGCCCAGACCGATGTGCATGGCGGACGGGGAGTGACGGGTGAAGAGAATCAGGGCTGTCAGGCCGGGACAGGCGATGATAAGGAATGTTCGCCAGAAAACGGATCCGGAACGGGAATGGGATCGTTTGGATTGCTTTTTTTCCAACATAGACAGGCCCTCGTATTGCCATCATCACATGTGGTTTCATATTACGGCTTCGGTCCATCGGATTTCAATTGCCGAGATGCCGAGACCCTGAGGGATCACCGTAACGCCAAACGGGGATACAACCGATTACCATGACGGGCAGATCGAAATCGTCAGGAACGTCACGCCGTGTCCATCGCGATCTGCGCTGACGTATTTTTTCATTGTGATCTGTGTCCATGTGGTTTCATACACCCTCTGGTAATCTGTCTCCTGCAATAGGTTGATACACCTATCCCATCATTTTCATGATGAGACGAATGAAGTAAAAAGGCGGTGTTTTTTTCACCGATTCTACTGGTGTTCCCGGAACGTCATTTGAACTGCCCGGTTCGCTGTGTTATGATCATTGTGTCAACAGCCTTTGTGTTCGTCGAGCTTAAAGGTGACCAGCCGGTGAGGCTTATTTGCACGGGAGGAAAAAAACGAGGAAATTTAACATCATAGGAGGCATCAATGATTGCTCTTTCCCGAAAACAGAGAAGCATTTTAAAAACATTGGATCCGGAAGCATCTGCATCGGCCTGGCGTGATTGGCGATGGCAGGTGAAGCATGCCGTCAGAGATTTCCGGACGTTTGAAGAGGCAACAGGAATACCGCTGAACGATGGCCGGCGAAGGGAGTTCGCTGAGACGACGGCCCTGTTTCCGATGGCGATCACACCGTATTACTTATCGTTGATCCAGACGGAAAATGCGTTCAATGATCCGGTGTTTCGTCAGGCGTTTCCATCCGATCGGGAACGGATTGTACTGACATCGGATATGGCGGATCCTCTATCTGAAGATCTCGACAGCCCGGCCCCGTGTATCACGCACCGCTATCCTGACCGCGTTCTGCTTCTAGTCAGCAATGTGTGTGCCATGTATTGCCGGCATTGCACGCGGAAGCGACGAGTCGGTGATCGGGAGTTCATTCCGGAGCGAAGCGAAATTCAGATGGGGATCGATTATATCCGGACCCATCGTCACATCCGGGATGTGCTGCTCAGCGGCGGTGATCCATTGATGTTGACCGACGAATATCTCGACTGGATCCTCGGTGAACTGCGGGCCATCGATCACGTGGAAATCATCCGGATCGGCACCCGGATGCCGGTTGTTCTACCCTACCGGATCACTGATGATCTGGTTACCATGCTGAAAAAACACACGCCTCTCTGGATCAATACGCACTTCAATCACCCGCGCGAAATCACACGATCGGCCAGCGAAGCGCTGGCACGGCTCGCTGACGGCGGATTTCCCCTGGGGAACCAGAGCGTCCTGCTGGCCGGTGTCAACGACTGCCCCCTCATCATGAAATCGCTCGTTCATGCCCTTGTCAGAAACCGTGTCCGACCCTACTATATCTATCAATGCGATCTGTCCGAAGGATTATCCCATTTCCGCACGCCGGTGGGAAAGGGGATCGAGATCATGGAAAGCCTCATCGGCCATACCAGCGGTTTATGCGTTCCCACGTATGTGATCGATGCGCCGGGTGGTGGCGGAAAAATCCCTGTTATGCCGAACTATCTCATTTCATGGTCGACGAACAAAGTCGTTTTGCGCAATTACGAGGGCGTCATGACAACCTATCACGAACCCGATAGCTACGAACCGATCTTCTGTGACCGGAATTGCACCGCATGCGATCTATTCCTGGATTTATCGAGTGCTCCGGAAGATGATGACGCTGTCGGAATTGAGAAACTGCTGGCCGATCATGACGATACGATTTCTCTCGTGCCGGCGGCGACAGATCGTTACGAGCGACGCAATGACTGACCGGATGGAATCGCTTCACGGCGCATCGATTCAGCACGGTCTGCACAGTCGCCGCGTCTACCTGATGAACATGCACGATGCCGTGGCGGATCGCGTGATTGCCGCGATGTTCGACCTGTGCCGACGCAATGGGTATACGAAGATTTTCGCCAAGGTACCGGAACCATGCGGACCCGTGTTCACGCAGGCCGGTTTCGAAATCGAGGCACAGGTTCCGACGTTCTACAATCACATGGAAACCGTTCTGTTCATGGGCCATTTCCTGGATCCCGCACGCCGGATCGTTGACCGGGAAGCCCTGGACGCCGTTTTGGACCTGGCGATGTCCCGGGTTCCGGCCGCCCCACCGGCGTGTGATGCGACGGCATCGTCGTCGCACGTGGCTTCAGCCGGGGCAATGACCCCGGTGCTGAAACCGCTGCCGCCGGGAGCGCATGTCCGCCTCTGCACGGAAACCGATATTCCCCGCATGACGGCCATTTACCGCCGCGTATTCGCATCGTATCCGTTTCCGATCGATTCGCCGGCATATATTGAAAAAACAATGCACGGCCATATCGATTACTACGGCATCGAATGGAACGGTACACTGGTGGCGGTATCATCGGCGGAAACCGATCGGCCCGGTTCCAATGTCGAAATGACGGATTTTGCCACCCTGCCCGATCTTACCGGTCATGGCTTTGCCGCCCATCTGCTCCAGCGGATGCAGCAGGACATGGCGGCGGAAGGAATCCACACGGCGTATACTGTGGCCCGGGCGGAGTCACCGGCCATGAATGTGACCTTCAGCCGAGCGGGATACCGGTTCGGCGGCCGCTTGAAAAACAATACGCAGATCGGCGGCC
>JAFGMN010000278.1 GCA_016927515.1 candidate division CSSED10-310 bacterium
CCTGGACTTTCGGGATTTCCAATTTGGTCGCGGCGTGACGAAAGCCAAGGAAATCGTTCGAAAGCATATCGATTTCCTCGACGTCGATCGGCCCTTGTATCCCGATCATACAACAATGAAAAGCGTCGTCAGATCCAGCGAAATTCTCGAAGCGGTCGAGGAAGAAATCGGAACCCTCGGATAAAAATCCCTATCGGGGCACCCGCTTTCGAAAAATCGAATCCAGATGGGCTGTTGCCCATTTGTTCGCAATGAGATCATTGATATGAAACATCTCATCGCCTTCCGGATCGCCATACGCCAGTGCCAGATCCCTCCATACCATCGCTCTGAGAATCCTCAGAGCGTCCGGCGGGTTCGTGCGCAATCGTTCCAGCAGCGGATCAAACCCTCCATCAGTTAATCTACCAATGGTGAAATGCTGTATATATTCCTTCGGGACCATTGAATCACAAGCTCCGCCAAATACCACCCTCAAATCCGGATACACTTCCATCGATTCCATGGAACACATGGCGTCATCAGCAGATCGGGAACCCATCGCGTCATCTAACACGATTTCTTCACGATGCTCACTTTCTCGTTTTATCCCACGCTGCGACAGATTCAATCCAGCACAATCTTCCGAGCGACACCGGAGATCACGGTCTTGTCCCCGACCCTGCCATGCCGGAAAAAACCAACCCACGCTGACCTTTCCTTCCGCTAATGACCGGATCGTTTCCTGTATCGCCGACAACTTCCGGATATTACCCGGCCAGACAACAATCCCCGCCGTCACAACAACTTCATGAACCGCAGCCATCCGGATCGCAGCAATTAAGTCGGCATACGCTCCTGCTCTTCCAGCAAAAAGATCATGATCCGATTCTATTCCGTAAAATGTGAGCTGCAGTTCCGGATTCCCAAGTGCTTTCAGTCTTTCCCAGCCCCGCACATCCATTCGAGCCAGACCATATCCGTTCGTTGGAACGAACCAACCATCCCAAGTCACTCCAAGTTCGTATTGCATTTCCATGATATCCAAAAACCGAGGATGAACCGTCGGCTCGTCAAAAAACTGGATGATGACATGACTGAACTGACTCTTCAGAGCTGCGGCCTGACGAAGAATGCGTACGATCCGGTCATAGGGTATCATCGTTCGCCGCGCTCCACCCCAGCAATAGCAATGCCGACACCGGTTTGGACACGTCATACCGTGAATTTTGACATACATCGTCATCTGTCATTCTCCGCTTGCATGCGCTTTCATGATTCGGTTTCGTCTTTTCCTTTCATTCTCTTCATAACCGAGTCTACCCAATCGCTCCTGAATAAAAATACGCTCCGATTCCCACCGTGAAGATGAAATCACCCCATAATCCATGCTCGATGGTCGATAAAACAATCGAGCCACTGCGATGATACGTCGCCGCAAACAGGATCCCTCCAATGCAACTCAAACCGATTGCCCAGGGATTGAAAAAAAAGATATGAACCAAACCAAACGACAAACCACTGGCGACAATCATCTGCCAGGGCCGTAAAAACAGGCACGAATACCGGTGGAAAAAAAACGCCCGATAAATGATTTCTTGTGGATATACAGACACCAATGGGTATAAAATCATCACAACGATCCATATCTTCGGCGCGTTTCTGATGAAACTGAACATCAAATGCGGTTCGGCCAATCGGACAATAAACATCACAAGCGTTCCACCCAAGATCAATCGGGAAATGATCGCCCGAACATGACTCATCCATCCGTCAGGAAGACCGAACCGCCGGCGATCAAAGGATGGATCACGCCACAACAAACCGAGAAAAACGATGAGGCCGATTAGAAGCAAAGGGATGACCATCCGCCGAAGACGATAGCGAAACATAAAGAGAACGAAGGGCAGGATGATGAATGCGCCGGTGAATTCGACCCAGAGCCAGAATTTCGAGAGTTTCGGAATCACAGACCGAACTGGTGCAGATGATGGTTAATATGCCGCCATGTCAAACGTGCCCATGCGACGTCATCCAGCGGCCCGAAAAAGGCATGCACCGGCCAGTCCGTTCGCCGAGTGCGGAGCATGGTGTCCATATAAGTCAGCACCCTGATCATGTCCTTCTGAAATTCGCCCGGCTGTGTCACGATCATCTCGGGTAATGTCCTGATATGGCGGGGCCACGGGAGATACCGGCGGATCATGTGCCGGATGATCATGGGAGGACCGGAAAGCGGTTGTACCCCTCGCTTCGGTTCGGCCAGAGCAACCGCCATCGCATCACCTAAATGGCAAAGCATCTGTCCGGCTGTAAAAGTACCCCAATTCGGTCGCGTTTCCGGTGTGAGTTTCTTCAAACGCTCCTTCAGAATCTGAACATCCTTCTCAATGAACATGCTTCCCATGGACTATTTCCCGTGCTAAGCACCGGGTTTTCGAATTGCCTTGACCATCGCTGACCCAATGATCAAAATCCCACCGACAATGAGTAAGATATAGATCACTTGCTTGTTAACCCATCCATCGTCTTGGTTTTCCTCAATCTTACCCCGATCCGGATTCTCAAATCCTCGGCCGATACGGGCTCTTTTCACCATGGGATTACCAGACAGACGCTGTTCCAGCACATCCACCCCCGTGGGCCGGGACTCAATTCCATCCGCTCCCCAAAACAACTGATAGGAACTGCCATAGTGAGCCAGGTAAACCAGCCGGTATGAATGACCGACACCGTTTACTCCTGTTACATCTGGCAACGTTTCACCCGTTGCGGTTAAAACCAGCCGGTATCGGCTGCCACGGGTTTCCGGAAACGAAATTGACACCGATTCGGCAACCCCGTCCCCTTGCACCTCCCGGTACATCTCCGATTGCGCTACCGGCTTCCACACACCGTCCCGCTCAAGCTCCACCGCAAGCGCACATCGGAATTCACCCGTTTCCGTCTGAACGGCAAACCCGATGAGCGGTTCACGACCCGCCGTAATCTCGATTTCCGTTCGCTTCCGACCCGTATCCGGAATGATCTCGAATGAACGAACAGGATACTCAACGACGCGCGCGACCGCTTCCGTCCCTTCCCCGCTGCCATCCGACTCCATTTCTTGTTGGATCACAACGGGAATCTCGGTCTTCTGCGCGTCGAACAGCCGAACATCCGAGTAATCCAGAGCAGAAAAGCGGTAAATTTCATCGTCCAACCGTATGAATACCAGCTCCTGATCCTTGACCCCCGGCATCTGAACCAGCTTGAAATACTTGAAACCAGCTGTAGACAGACCGATGCAAACATCCGGAATCGTCCATCCAGTGATCAGAATCAGACCCCAAAGTAGATCCCGCAAGCAGTTCCATCTCCGACGATCGGTCAGCTGAAATTGATCATTTCTCATCCGCACCATCTCCCCTACACGCTTTAAATTCACCCGGTTCCGTGCAACACCGCCGTCATACCCACCCGGACCCATGCACTGCACCATCCGCTCCACCCGTGGTTTATCATTTCTTTTTCAGAATTGCCCGCCATCCCGTCGGTTGCTTGGGAAACGGATGCATGATGTCCCGCACCATTCCCGCTTGCTCCGTAATATAAAATGCATCGGGTTCAATTTTCTTCAGGATTGATAAAATGCTTTCCAGCATTTTCCGCCGAACGACAATATACAGTTCCGTTACCGGTCCCGATTTGCCTTCTCCAAGAAAAGTCGTAACGGGATATCCCTCCTGCCGAATCGCTTCGGCCATCTCTGAACCATGCGTCAGGCTGATGATCCGCAGAACCACATGTCCAAACGCAAGACGCCGCTCCACGAGTATCCCAACGACGTTTCCGGTTGAAAACCCGAGCGCATAAAACAACCCGAGAATCGGTTGCCGATCGATTTCAGCAATGACGGCCGAAACAACGAATATCCACATTCCCACTTCGAGAAAACCCAGGACAAATGCCGTTCGGGTTCTCCCCTGCACGGTAATGATCGTCCGCACCGTTCCGATGCTCACGTCGATCACACGCGTGCAGAAAACGATGATTCCCAGGATCACAATGTTCATCTTCGAATCCTCTCCCGCACAGTCATCCACCCATTCCGGTTTCCGCAGGACGGAAATCGGCCGGAATCACCGGTTCACAACCGATTGTCCGAATCAGCGGACCGGCGAGACGATGACCTCGATCGCTAACTGCTCGTCTCCGCCCGGAGTCACATTATACGTTATGACGCGGATGGTTTTTTCATCCAGAGCACTGAGTTCGATCCGCCATCCCCAGTCAGGTCCGGGTGGAGCGGCGTATTGCCCGATCAGATCGAGTTTATCCTGGCCGGTGAATCCACCCTTTAAAATCATGATTCCATTGGCCATGTGGAACGAGTCCACCCAGGCGGCCTGGATGCTGCCTTTACCGTAATCGGTATTGAGCACCAGAACACCCTCTTGGGGTTCTCCTGCGAACGACCAACCATACGTTATCACGGCACATCGCCCGAGTGCCGATTGATCGACCGTTACCGTGATATCGCTTTCGCGGCACTTCTTTCCGGGAGAAAGCCAGAGTTTTTTCGTTCCTTGCCATTTGCCCAGAGATCGTTTCAATAAAGTATCCATCATTGTCCACCTCATCGGTTTTCATTGATTGTCCTTAATTCACGCGGTTTGTCAAGGCGCGATTTCAGGGAGCCGTTTCCCGCGTGCCCGTTCCAGATTCCGTCGGATTTGCACATGATCCGGGTCCAGGGACAAGCCCTTTGTCCAGCACAAAATGGCGTCGGTCATATTTCCGCGCTGCGCATGCATAATACCCAGTGCATTGAATAATTCCGGCGATCGATACCCCGCCTGTTCGCTCCGTCGATACCACGCCTCTGCGTCATCCAGACGACCCTGACGATGGAGACTCACTCCGAGATTCATCAGGGCAAAGCCATCCGGTCGGCTCTCTGCGCAAATTCGCCGCCATTCCTTCTCCGCGTCCTGCAGCCTTCCTGCAGCCAGCAAATCGATCGCTGCGTGACGCCGAATCTGAATGTTATCGGGATGCCGGTTCAGAACGCGGCTATAATGCTCCAGACTCTTCGCCGGTTGCCCTTTCAACGAGTAATATCGCCCAAGAATGACCTCCGCCCCACTGTTTTCCGGATTCATCCCCACCGCTCGCTCCGCTTCGTGCAGAACGCCTTCCGGATTTTTCCGGATCAATCCATCAATTTCCGTCATGGTTCGATGCAATGGATGAATTATCCGAAACCCATCTTCTGCTATCACCGCGCTGTTCTTTCCATCATCCCTGACAAAAAGCATCGCATTGTCATCCCAATAGACAGGAACCCAGTCTTTCCGGGATTTCAGCGCGCCGTACAGACTCTCATCTACCGTAACGCCTGCTTCCGGATAAGCTAAAACAAACCACGTCACACCATACTTCCGATTCAGCTGATCGAGATCCATCCGGCCGGCGATAACCTCCCGGTAATCGTGCAAAACACCATTCATGTAAACGAAAAGCCGGCCATCGATGAACACCCGCGGATCAGGAAACAACTCCCACAGTAAAAAACCACCAAAAGCAAATGTGTTGAACATGTTGCCCTGAATCTCATGATTCCGGATGTATCGAACCGCTCCACGAGGATACATCAACTCCGATATTCCCAAACCAACCGTGCGTCGGGATTCCCGATCGATGGGAATGCCTGCACCCAGTGCAGTGGCAATCAGGAAAATCGGCATACCGAACGCCATCAGACCAGCCGATGTGCGCACCCAACTGGGCAGCCGATCGGATCGCAGACGCTGCACCAGCACCGGGCCGTGCAAAAACAAGCACGGCAGCATGACCAGTATGGCCAGCGGTACGTTTCGAACCGCCCGGATAGCCAGTCCACTAAACACGGCAACGAGAATCGTCTCCCGCCAGCCACCGGCACGAATACGCAACAGCGAAACGGCCAAGGACACAATCATCAACGTGTAAAACAACGGGATAAACCATCCCCCCTGGAATGCCGGTGTCGTCAATGGCCGCAACTCGCTGACCTGCCCGAATAATTCACTGTGCACAAGGAACAGAAATGGATACCGATACACGTGCCACGTGTTCGGATTGATCAGCGCTCCTCCCGCTGCGATTGCAATCGTGACACCCGCAGATACCGCCGAGACCCGCCGGTGTGCCCACTCAGCGCATTCCCAAACACTCAGAACGAACAGGCCAAACACAAATCCCGAATGGCAGTTGCTCCAGCACACAAACAGCAGGAAAAGAACCATCGCACGTATTCGTGATCGCTGCGGAATTCGTCTGTAA
>JAFGMN010000279.1 GCA_016927515.1 candidate division CSSED10-310 bacterium
ACCATGTGTTGCCACAGGAGTTTTTCCGTGTCGGCATCGAGATGGGCGGTCGCATCGTCGAGGATCAGGATATCGGGATCGCCTGCCAGGGCGCGGGCAATGGCGATCCGCTGTTTTTGCCCGCCGGAAACGGTCATGCCACGAAGGCCGATTTCGGTTTCGATTCCGTCTCGAAAGCGGTCGAGTTCCGATGTCAGGCAGGCTGCTGCTGCGGCGGCCTGCAGCGCGGCGTCGGAAATCCAGGGCCGACCGAAGCGAATATTGTTGCGGATCGTATCCGTGAAGAGCAGCGGTTCCTGGGATACGTATGCGACCCGCCTGCGCAGGTCTTCGAGATCATACCGTGGCAACGGCACACCATCCAGCCGCACCTCGCCCGCAGCCGGATCGTAAAACCGGCAGATCATGTCGAGGAGCGACGTCTTTCCCGATCCCACTCCCCCCACAACCGCCACCATCCGGTGATTCCGCGTATCGAATGTGATGCCGTGCAGTACGTCACTGCCCGACCGATTCAGAGTGACATTGTCAAACACAATGCGCCCTTCCGCAGTATCCGGCGTCATCGGTGCCGTGGGGGGAGGCACCAAGGGTTCATACGATTCGAACTCCCGCAACCGACGGATGCTGACGGATGCCCGGCGGTATCCGACCAACAGCCCACCGATATCGAACATCGGCCATACTAAGAAGGAAATATAGTAGTTGAATGCCACAAACTCGCCGATAGTGATTTCTTTTTGCATCACCATATATCCGCCGGCCAGCAGGACGATCACCTGCGCAATCTGCCAGAAGTATGCGTAGAGCTGATGCACGAAAATATGCGCTTTTTCAGCCGTGATCTCCGCCCGGGCCCGTTCATCCGCTACGGCGGCGAAGCGCACGGCCTGGCGATTTTCGGCGCAGTATGCCTGAACGATTTTGATCCCGCTGAAACAGGTTTCAATCGTTTGATTGACCTTGGAAATGACGCTTTGGAGCATCCGGAAGCGCCGATCGAGCACATCGGTAGACGTGAAATGAATGATCAGCTGGAGCGGATAGGGAATCATGGACAGCAGGGCCAGTACCGGGTGGATATAAAACATGGCGCCGAGGCAGAAGATGATTTGCATGGCCGATGCGAATGCCCGGAAAATACCCGAACAAGAGAACCAGGAGAGTTTATCGCCGACATCGTCAGTGAGTCGGGTCACCACGTCACCGAGCCGGTATCGGTCCAGGAACGATTGATCGAGACGGATCAAGTGCTCGAACAGTTTCTGGCGAAACGCCCACTGGAGTTGCAGGTTGGTTTTGGCACGCAGGGTGGCCACGTTGAAGCCGGCGGTAAAACTTCCGATACCGAGCAGGAGGAAAATGCCGATGGATTGGAGTAGAAAATCGAACGACAGATTATTCCGGATCCCGTCAATGATCCGAATATAGATAAAGGGCATTGCGGTATGCAATGCAGCGGAGGCCAGGGACAGCAGGAGGATTGCAATGACACGGCCTTTGAACGGCCGGTAGTAGCTGAACAGCCAGCGGAAATTTTCACGAAGCCCTGTCATTTCACACCGTCTTTCCGTTGCCGCCGAACTGAATCTGATAGAGGTTGGAGTAGGTTCCTCGGCGGGTGAGAAGATCGGCGTGGCGGCCTTTCTCGACGATGCGTCCGTTCTGGAGAACGACGATGCAGTCGCTATCAAGAATTGTCTGCAATCGATGGGCAATGACCAGGGAGGTGCGTCCCTGCATCAGCGTATCCATTGCGGACCGGATGCGGTGTTCTGAAAGGGGGTCCACCGATGAAGTGGCCTCGTCCAGCACGAGAATCGACGGTTCGTGTACCAGTGCCCGGGCGAAGCTCAGGAGTTGGCGTTCGCCGACGGACAGGTTAGCGCCATGCTCGGCCAGTTCACGATGTAAACCGGTGATGGAATGATCAACCAGCCGGGCAGCGCCGACGGTTTCGAGGGCGTTCAGCACGCGGATGTCGGAGATGGTTTCGTCATCCAGTCTCAGGTTGTCCAGGACGGTGCCCGGGAACAACACAATATCCTGCATCACCAGGCCCATCCGGCGGCGCAAGTCATCCAGGGGGATCGTCCGGATGTCCCGGCCGTCGAGGAAGATGACTCCTCGCTGCGGGTGATCGAACCGGAAAAGCAGATTGATCAACGTGGTTTTACCGCTCCCCGTCGGTCCCACCACGGCATAGCGGGCGCTCCGCGGGATCACGAGGCTGACATCTTCGAGGACCCAGTCGCTGCCGGTATAAGCGAACCAGACATTCCGGAATTCGATTCCTTCAGCAATCGGTGGCAGCGCTGGATCGTATGCCGGTAATGGATCGGACGAAGCGCTGTTCCCGGTCTGTAACTCGCTTTGAATCCGCGTGGTTTCCTGGGGCATGGACAGCACATCGTCGATGCGCCGGATGCCGGCGAACGCCCGTTGGATTACGTTGAGTTGTTCACTTAAGTGAAATACCGGTCCGAAAAACCGCTCGATATAGCCAAGGAAAGCGACCAATGTACCCATCGTCACGAACTCCGGCCGGTTCAGCGACCAGTATCCACCGATACCAAGAACCAGGATGGTTGCGATGGTGCTGGTGAAAAATACGGAATGACCAAAGAGGTTCGCGAGCCATTCACCGGGATACTCGACATTGAATTTTCGTCGGTTGACCTCGTTCATTCCTGTGCTTACGTTGGTTTCCTGCGAAAAGGCCTGGACAACCCGGACACCGCGCAGGTATTCCTCCAGGTAACCGTACACTTTCGCAGTCTCCCGCCGGGCATTGACGAATATCGGAACGATTTTCCGATTGATTCGGATCGTCATCCAGGCCACAAGAGGAGCCATCACGAACAATACCATTGCCAACCGCCAGCTCAGCACGAACATGACGATAAAAATCGAAACGACCAGGATACAATCCGACAGCAGCGTGACG
The DNA here is from genome assembly GCA_016927515.1 of candidate division CSSED10-310 bacterium. Taxonomy (GTDB): domain Bacteria; phylum CSSED10-310; class CSSED10-310; order CSSED10-310; family CSSED10-310; genus JAFGMN01. Next base: position 2,948 of record JAFGMN010000279.1, read on the forward strand.
ACGGTGTTGGTGAACATCCGCCGCATCGCTTCGGTGTCACTTTCCACGCGGGAAAGGATCGTGCCGACGGGGTTATGACTGAAATATGCCTGGGGTAGCCGAGTGATGTGACTGAAAACTTCGACCCGTATTTTGCGGACGATGTTCTGGCCGACGATTTCGAGATTGATCTGTTGAAGATAATTGACAATGAACGATGTCGCGATGACCCCGAGGAGAAGCCCGGCGACGGCGATGAGCTGCCGGACATTGCCGGAGGGAAAGACCTGATCGATCGCGTGCCGCACGATGAGGGGGCTTGAGATGGTCAGGCCGGAACCGACGGCCATTAACAGGGCGGCGGTCAGCAGGCGTCTGATGTGTGGGCGGAAACGGGGGAGAAGTGCTTTCAGCAGACCGATATCCAGTTTTTCGCGGGTGACATCGGTTGTATCGATCAGCGGGGCCATCATGAATGTCTCCTTGGAAGCCGGTGTGCGATGGCGGAACCATTTTCGGTGCCACATTATAATGTAGCGATCACAGAATGCACTGATAAAGCGCGGTGTTACAGTGGGTCGAGCCGGGGCCGCGCCGGGGGCCGCACGGGAGGGGTGGGGGGCATACCGCTCAGGCCGACTCGATCATCGATCGTTTCATGGCTGCAAGGGTGGCTGAGAGTCCGACGGGATATGTGTCGGGATTCCGCAGCCGCGTCATTTCAGGATGCAGCGAATGGATTTGCTGATTTGCAAAACGGCGAATGATGTCCACAGCGGGTCGGTCCGATACGACGTGTCCGCCGGCAACGACACGGGTCAGCAGGGGGTGAACCGTTTTTGCTCGCACGCGGATCCGGCGCAGCAATTGGTTCTGATCGAACATGGTGGCAGCGTCCGGCAGCGGCGGTGGATCATCGACATCACTTATCCGATCCGCGACGGGATGCCCATCCCGGTCAAAAAACCGGAACACCTGTTTTCTGCCCGGGTTCGTCAGTTTCGTGATGTTGGATGACAGCTTGATCCGCGGAATCCATGATCCGCTCGGATTCATCGCAGTCAATTTATAGACGCCATTCAACGCCGGACAATCCCGGGATGTAATCAGGTGCGTGCCCACGCCCCAGGCATTGATTTTCGCTCCCTGGTGCTTGATGTCGGCGATGAGCAATTCATCCAGGTCATTGGATGCCACGATCATCGGGTTGTCGAATCCCGCATCGTTCAGTTGGTTCCAGGCTGCTTTTGACAACTTTGCCAGATCACCGGAATCAATTCGGATTGAGGCACGGATATCCGGATAATCACGGCGCAGTTCCTGAAACGCGGTAATGGCATGCGGCACGCCGCTGAGCAAAACGTCGTACGTGTCCACCAACAGGGTGCTTTTGCAGGGATAAAAGCGCAGATATGCCCGGAATGCATCGAGTTCATTCGTGAACGCCATGACCCAACTGTGCGCATGCGTTCCCATGACGGGAATACCGAACATCTTGCCCGCCAGGCAATTGGATGTTCCGGCACACCCGCCGATATAGGCCGCTCGGGTCCCGATCAAACCTCCGTCCGGACCCTGGGCCCTGCGCAACCCAAACTCCATGACCGGATCCCCATCCGCCGCGATGCAGACCCGAGCCGCTTTGGTTGCGATCAACGTCGGGTAATTCAGCGCATTCAGAATGAATGTTTCAAGAAGCTGGGCCTCACCCAACGGTCCTTCCACCCGCAGAATCGGCTCATCGGGGAAGACGAGTGTTCCTTCTGGTACCGCCCAGATGTCACATGTGCATCGCCATGTCCGGAGCCAAGCAAGGAAGGGTTCCGGAAACAGATCAAGTCCGCGAAGATATGCAATATCCGACGGTTCAAACCGGAGATTGTCGATGTAATCCAGCAGCTGTTCCAGCCCGGCAAAAACGGCAAAACCAGTATCCGGCGGCAGATCGCGGAAAAAAAATTCGAATGATACAGGCATTGCCGTCATGTTTTCGCGCTGATACCCGGCCATCATCGTCAGTTCATACAGATCGGTCAGCAGTGCCGCCGAACGGCGGTGAAGCCAGGGATCCAGCGGCGAAGGAAACGGCGATTCGACGGTATACCGGTCGGAACTCATTTAATCCTGCATCCGGACCAGGAGATCGGACTGCACGGGTTCAGCTCCGGCAACCATCATATCTTCCATGGCTTTCCGGGCTGACCCGGCTGGCACATCGATCCCGCGGACCGCATCGGTAATAATCCGGACTCGAAAACCGGCATGAATGGCATCGATAGCAGAAAAACGGACACAGTAATCCGTTGCCAGACCGCAGATATAAATCATCGTAATACCCCGGCTCTTCAACTGCGCCGCAAGAGCTGTCTCCTGAAAACTGCTGTATGCTTCACGGTCCGCAGTCACGGCTTTGCTGATGATGATGGCGTTGTCGGGGATCGTAAGATCGGTGTGAAATGCGGCACCCGGTGTGTCGGCGACGCAGTGGACGGGCCAAGACCGGTCGACGAAACGGGGTGCGGAATCGAACGAGCAATGGTCCGCAGGGTGCCAGTCCCGTGTGAACACGATGGTATCGAACAGCGGGATCACACGATTGATGGTGGGTATGATGGCATCGCCGCCAGGAACACCCAGAGCGCCGCCGGGTAAAAAATCATTCTGGACATCCACCACAAGTAACGCATGATGGGATCGAACCGGAACCGAATGACTCATTGGAATGACCTCCTTGATCTCTATTCAGTTGAATAGTCAATCGGCGGCGGCATGTCAACGCATGCACCGGGTGGAGATTGAAGCCGACGACGGGCACTCCCGGTTCACGTTACACATGCGCACAGGGTTGCGACGGACGACGCGTTGCAGGTATGGTTGCGCATCGGGAGCGGTATGTGCAATGGGTTTATATCTTTCCTGCGGCTGGGTTCTCCTGGGTTTTATCGGGATGATTGCCGGAGCGGATCTTCTGGTTCGTGGCGCTTCGGGAATTGCCCGCGCAATCGGTGTGCCTCCGCTGGTTATCGGGCTCACCATTGTTGCGTATGGTACGTCGATGCCGGAATTCATGGCGAGCGTGATCGCGATGCGCCAGGGTATCGACGGGATCGCTCTGGGCAACGTGCTGGGATCCAATGTATGCAATATTGCTCTGGTTCTCGGTGTGGCAGGGATACTGGTGCCGATACGCATGGAGACAGATGTCTACCGACGACAACTTCCTATCACGCTGATTCTCACGGTGGTCATGGCTGGAATGATTGCCACCGGAAACCGGATTGATCGGCTGGAGGGGGCTTTGTTTGTCGTCGGCATCGTTGGGTATACATACTGGAACTTCACGCGGAGCCGGGACGGAATGTCAGTTGGTGCGGATCGCGATCTCACGTGGTTTGATACTCACCGACTGTTGGCTTTGGGCGCGATTGCCGTGGGCTGTGTGCTGCTTTTTATCGGTGGACGGTTGACGGTTAACGGTTCGACTGCGATTGCCGTATATTTCAATGTGCCTGATCGGATCATCGGCGCGACGCTGGTTGCTTTGGGGACGTCGTTACCGGAATTGATCACGACGGTGGTTGGCATTCTTCGAAACGAAACCGACCTGGGTGTCGGCAACGCCATCGGGTCCTGTATTTTCAACATTCTGATGGTTGTCGGTGGTGCTGCGTTGACCCGGCCGATCTCGGCCGATCTGATGGATTATCGCTTGGAATTCGGCTTCTGCATCCTGGTTCTGGTTGTTCTCTACCCGATGGCTGGCCAATCACGTCATCTTAACCGGACCCATGGTATTGTGCTGACAACACTTTACTGCTTGTTTATCGGTCTTCTCTGCAGATAATCTCCGAATGATGATAAATCAAAGAGAATATTGCTGTTGGTATTCAGCAATGGTGGTTTCCACGCCAATCTTCTGCACAACGGCTTCCCGCAGAGCTTCCAATGACGTGTCCTCACCGTGGTTCAAAAACACGCGATCCGGAGCACGGTCGAATTTTTTCAGCCAGATCAGCAACTCGTCGTGATCGGCATGAGCGCTGAACCCGTCGATGGACCGTACAGCGGCATTGACCGGCACCATGTTGCCGTGGATTTTGACAGTGGGACTGCCTTCCAGAATGCTGCGGCCCCGGGTGCCGAACGCTTGGTATCCGATGAAAAGGATCGTGTGTTCTTTATGGGGGAGTTTATTGACCAGGTGGTGGAGGATACGGCCGCCGGTAGCCATTCCGCTGGCGGAGATGATGATGGCGTTGTCGTTAATATCGTTTAATTGCTTTGATTCCTCGACACTGCGGTGGATGTGCAGATTGGATGGGAGAAGCGGTGAATCGCCTTCCTGTTGCATGAACCGGGTTTCCTGGTCGAGAGCGCTGTCGTGGTGCAGGTGAGAGCTGGTGACGCGGATGGCCATGGGACTGTCGATGTAGATCGGAATATCGGGAATCAATTTCTGATCTTTCAGTTGACGCAGCGCGAACAGAACAAGCTGGGTCCGTCCGACGGCAAATGCGGGGATCAGCAATGTGCCGCCTCGGCGCATGCTTTCGAGGACGATGGTGGCAAGAGCGTCAAACACATCGGTATCTCCATGAAAACGGCCACCGTATGTTGATTCCATAACGACTGAATCCACGGTGAATCCACCGGCGGGATCCGGCAGAATTGGTGCGCCGTATCGACCGAGATCGCCGCTGAACAAAATCCGCCGGCTTTTATCCATCGAATCGATCCCTAACTCGATGGAAGTGGAACCCAGGATATGGCCGGCTTCGTGGAAAACAGCCTGGGTCCGGGGGCCGATGGTGATGGGCGTTCCCAGCCGCACGGTACGAATATGACCGATGGCCCGTAAGGCATCTTCAGATGTGTAGAGAGGCAGAGCCGGCGAGTGCTTGCTGAAACCTTTTTTATTCGCGTATTCCGCTTCCTCTTCTTGCAGATGCGCTGAATCCATCAAAATAATCCGCGCGATTTCAGCTGTGGCTTCGCTGCAATACACAGGTCCTTCGAATCCGTCCAGTACGAGGCGTGGAAGGTATCCGCAATGATCGAGATGCCCGTGAGTGAGAAGGACCGAACCGATGGAATCGACTCGGATCGGAAGACTTGCCCGGTTTCTCAACCGGAGTTCTTTCGGGCCCTGGAACAGTCCGCAATCGATCATCAGCCGATCGTCGAGATCAGGACCCGCGATCACCGCTGTTTTTGATCCGGTTACCGTTCGTGTCGCGCCAAGGAACTGGATAATCGGGGTGCTTTTATTCATGAAAAAAACCTCCTTGCATGAATCCGGAGTGTTCGCCGGGATCTCGGTACAGACTGTGGTTGTCAATCATGGTTTTCATTCGGTCGAGATCGATGGCAAACCGGAACTGGTGCATGTGTTCATGGGTGGCGGCGGTATAATCCCGCGATTGAAAGTAAGCCAGTAGATCGGGATGCAACGGGAGAATCTGGGGGCCGCCGATCCATTGGCAGGGTTCGGTATTCCGGGTGACAAGTCCGTGAAGAAACGCCCAGGATGTATCGACAAGATGAAGAGGGAACGTGTCGCGGTCCAGGGCGAGGAGACGTCCTTCCAGCATGGGGTCGACATACCGGAAGAAGCGGTGATACATGCGGGCTGTGTGGTAATATTCCGGCATATTGTACACACCCGCAGCGCCGATCCGACGGGCCAGGAGTTTCAAAATGATCATAACTTTCCAGCCGAGACCGAGTCCGGGAAACCTCTGGCCCGGAAGCGGGATTTCGAGATCCCGGTAGATCCTTTCTGGATCTTGCAGGCAAAGCCATTGGATATGAAGATAAGGTCCCAAATGGGCTGGAAACTCGCTGGGAGCACCAGGAAAAACCGGATTGCTTTCCCGTCGAAAAACGAGATCAACCAGAGGTTCTCCAGCTCGTCGTTGGTCAGGAAAAATCCGGAGACGCTCCATTTTTTGGTCAGTGGTTTCGAATAGGATACCGATCTGTGGATACCCGCGACGCATGAGTGAACGCAGCAATCCGTACCGCCCGAGGACATCGAGGAGGCCGTCGACACTGTAAAGTCCCAAAAGCAGCGGCTGGGTTGCGGGGATATGGGTGCCGGAATGCGATGGAAGTGGGAGCGAAAGGGCATCCGTTTCTCCGGCGGCCGTCTGAACCCGGTCGAAATCAGATATCGACATGTATATCGCATTCATTTTCTTTTCGAGGTCGTTCACCCAGTCTCGGCGATGAACCCATAAAAGAGATCGATTCGGATCGATGCAGAGCGATTTGACCCGGTCGATCAGCCGGAGCTTCGCCGAAGGGTTCCATGCATTGGCGGTCAGGATCACCATATCCGCTTTGATGGTATCCGCGAAGGTTGTCAGGGCGAGCGGTTTTTTTTCAGGAAGGACGCTGATTTTGCATGAAATGTCGGGGGTCTGGGGCCAATACCGGTCGCGGAGAAAGGTCAGTGCATCGGATACGGCTGGTGGTGCAGGCGATCGGCAGGTTGTGACCAGATACGTTGACGCATTCAGTAGGCGGGCGCAGCGACAGGCGAAAGCGGATGCGAGCCGATTTTTTTCTTCGGGGTGGACGTGGAGCAGCACGGAGCTGACGGGGATTCTCGACGGTGGACTGGATTCGATGGTGGGCAATAGGAGAATGGGGATCGGTGATCGTTTCAGGATCGATTTGATTCGAAGCCGACGGGAATGAAATGGGATGATCATGCGTCCGGCATGGTGCAGAATAATGAGATCACACCGGTTTTTGACGGCTGTCGAAATCAACGTATCCACGGGATTACCGGACCGAATCAGGACATGGGAATGAAATTCACCCAAATACGTCCCGGCCAGCCACTCCAAATCGCGCCGCATGTCCAGACTTCCGGAACTATCCGGTTGATCTGTCAATCCCAAAAGGAAAATTCGGCAGGCAATAGCCGGGAAAAACTGCTGAAACTGATGGAGTAACCTGTCAAAAGCTGCGTCAGATTGAACCGGGATAAGCAATGTCAATTGGACAGGCAATGAACGGCGGCTGCTTGAACGATTCAGTCCCGGCACGATTCAGATATACTTCCGTCCCCGAGCAATGATTTTCTCCTCCGGCATATCACCGGATGCCTCGACACCAATCACCCGGTTGAAGACGTCTTCGTCGTGCTTGTTCAGGTAATCTAAAAACTCTTCTTTCGAGTTGTCCGAACCAAAAATCACGATTTCCCGCGTATCCCCAGCGACCTCAGCAATCTGCCTGAAATACTCGATCCGTGCTTCCTTCCGACTGCGGCGAAACTCCGGCGTTACTCCCTCCGATGGCAGCTCTGGCTCATTCGATGGAATCGACACGTCCTCATTGATTTCGGAAGGAGTCGTCACAATCACACGCGCTGTTTTACGCTCCATCCACAGGATCGTGATCTGTTTCATGAAGGACCTCCGTATGTCACGCCTGCACAGACGCCGTAATTATTAGAAAAATAACACAGGCGTGCCTCTTTCACAACAATTATTTATCCAAACGGGGGGAAGTGCGAAGTGCGGGGGAAGTGCGAAGTACGAAGTGCGAAGTGCGAAGTGCGGGGGAAGTG
>JAFGMN010000280.1 GCA_016927515.1 candidate division CSSED10-310 bacterium
CCTGAAAATGATGGCCCGCCGGCCAATGGACCGCTACGAGAGTGCTCGGACCGTCCTGACAGATTTCCAACTGAACATCGGGTAATACCGATCACCGCTTTCCGACCGTTGATGCCGTGTTAGTTGATGCCGTGTTAGTGGAATTGACGGCCACGACAAGCATGTTTCCCGCAAGCGGCCGATACGGCATTCTCAAATAAAAACGCGTCATCCAAACTGATTTCGGAAAACGTGACTTGAATGAATACGGCAAAAAGCGACCCTGAACATCGGTGATGGAAAAACCACGGGAAACCAGATAATCGGAAAAGCTAATATGAGAAAATATTTGCACATGCGTATAGTCGTCAAAGTAATGTCGGGCAATGGTTTTAAAATTCGGCAACAGCGTTATTAACACGCCATCGGGTTTCAGGATTCGCCGGAGATCCGCCGTGACTCCATTCAGCTCATCCCGTGTCAGGTGCTCATAGAGGAAGCTGGAGAAAACCGCATCAAATTGGTGGTCAGTGAACCGGTTGAGGTCGGTACAAGAGCAGATGTGTGTTTTCACATCCGTCGCCGCGTACTGAGTGATGATATCGGAGATATCCAGCGCATGCTTCTCTCGAGCGACGACCTGGTTGATGAACGAACAGTAGCCGGCCCCAAGTTCGAGTATGGTAGCCTGATCGGGAATGAACCGTTGCAGATACCGGGTGATGACCTTCCAAATCGCATCCCGCTTGGGTTCATAGCCCAAACGCGTCGAAAAATAAGCATCGGCTTCGTGCCCCATATGCCGTCTCCCTCAATTCCACAGGCGATGTTTCAGATACGAAATGAAAAACCGCGCCTGATGGAAAAATGTAGAAAATTCCCTGTCTTTCAATCGTCCCGCGATGTACCGGGGGCGCAGATAAAACGAGCGGAAGGCTTTCATTGTGATGCGTTCGAGATGACCGTATGGCACGATTCCGGTATACGCATGGGGAAATAGTTCGCCGCCGATTTCATCTGCGACCTGCCGGTAAAACTCAGTCCCAGGATATGGTAACGCAATATGGAACGATGCAAACGTAGGATTCAGCTTTCGAGCAAACCGGATCGTCTGTTCCATATCTTCTACGGTTTCACCGGGTAATCCAAACATGAAGAAACAAACGGTCTGCATACCGGCTTCCCGGGCCGCTCGCAACCCTTTTTCTACCTGCTCAAACGTTATACCTTTGTTTAATGTGCGGCGAATCCGTTCCGACCCGCTTTCCACACCAAAGTGTACGATTCGGCATCCTGCCTGCCGCATCAATTTCATCAAAGGCAGATCGACGGAGTCTGCGCGGGTTTGCACGCACCAATTCAGGGGGGTTCCGCGAGCGATCAAGTGACGGCTGACGGCTTCCGCCAGGGGTCGATTGACGGTGAATTCGAGATCGATAAAGTAGGCCGTTCGAGCACCGGCGTGATCGATGATGGCATCCACCTCGCGGATGAACTGGTCGGTGTTCTTTATTCGAAACCCTTTTCCATACATGCTTTTAACACAGAAAATACAATCGAATGGGCATCCGCGGGAGGCTTCGAGCAGCGCGAATCGATCACCTAATACTTCGTAGTGATACCGCGACAGATCGATCCGATCGTATGCAGGGATTGGTAATTGCGTCAAATCCATTAGAGGTCGATCCGGGGTTATAACCACGTCGTCACCGCGCAGAAAAGTCAGCCCCGATATCGATTCCAGCGGTACACCCCTGCAGATCTCAACAACCGTCTCCTCCGGCTCGTTCCGGATTACCGCCATCACGCCGGTTTTATCGAGAATTTCCCGGGGTCTTACTGAGCCATGTGTACCCATCAGATAAATACTCGAACATACTTTTTTCAGATGAAAAACGGTTTTGACGAAAGGATCGATGTTCAAATTGGGACATTGCCAGCGGTCCAGGCTCGCCGAGGTAATGAAAACACGGGTATATCCCTCAGCAATCTTTGCAACGCGATCAGCGCTGAGCCGTTCGACACCTGCATCAACAACATCGGCATGGATTCCCTCCCGTTGCAACATCGCTGCAATGTTCAGCAGCGAGAGCGGCGGCCAGTTGCGGTTGTAGGTCGAATCCCCCGGATCAATCGGATAATTCCAGCACGGTTTCAATAAAAGTACTTTTTGGTTGATCATCTCATTCCTTCAATCAATGTATCCCAGGGAGCGGAGTTGTTTCAATGCGTCTTCATCCGGGAGATGCGGCGGTCTCCTGTTTGGTGGATCCATGTGCTGGATATATTCAACCAGGCGATCCCGGAGATCTTCCCGGGGCTGCACGCTGTCCTTTACCAGTACATGCTCCCCCTCCATTCCACCCGCTTGCTCCTGTTCCATTCCTTCAGGCCGGATTTCCGCTGGATCCAGCATCAGATCATACCGAATCACGCGACCGTCTTCATGCAGAATCATCTTGGCATCCAGAGAGCGGATCGCGCGTTTCTTTTTCCGAATCCGGTCGTCCCGAGGAACATGAGCCGAAGTATAGATACCGGCCCCCGATTCGCAAAACGAATGGATGACCGGAACCGGATCCTGTCCCCCGTTCAGGATACTTGCAAGAACGTCACATCCAGGCAAATGATGACGAACCGCCGGGTCCATCCGTACTCCAAGCAATTCGTGAACAATCCCGAATACATACCGCAATGGATACTGTCCCCGAACAACTCCACCCGATCGTTTCACGCCCGGACCCCGTACAATTAACGGCACCCGCAACGACGGATCATACAGATGCTCCCCATGCGCAAAGTAATAACCATGCTCATTCAGACTTTCACCATGATCCGCCGTCACAATGACAACGGTCCTGTCAATAGCTCCCGATTTTTTCAGATCCTCCAGCAGAAGACCAATAGCATGATCCACACCGGCGATCTCCCCGTAATAAAGACTTCGATATTCTTCTATACGGCCCGGCTCGGGTGTTCCTCCGCTTGCATTCAAGTCTGCGATGTAAAACACGGATTGCCTGTACTGCGGCGGACCCGACAGATAATCACGGGAGAACGGTTCGAGAGGATGATAGGGAAAATGTGGATCATAAAAGTGAACGAAGGTGAATCGCGGCGTTCCGGTTGTGTGGGTCCACCACTTGCGCACAACAGGTACCGTTCGAAACCATTTGCGCTCGGCCGGTCGAAGCGGTCCGAACCGGGATAATCCCGCAAGAATGGTTGTCCGATACAGTAATGGATGACCTCGGGACGGAGTCAGGAGCTGATCGAAGATGTCAAACCCGCGACCCAAGCCGGACACTTCGTGCGTTACAGGAAACGCTCCGACAAACCCACCGGTGGCATAACCGTTATCCCGGAGTATTTCCGCCAGGGTGCGGATGGATGGATCAATCGGAACGGCGTTGAAGCGGCTGCCGTGGACCGGAGGATCCCATCCCGTCATCATCGTTGCATGGGCGGACGTCGTGATGGGGATAGAGGTAATGACGTCCTCGATGATCGCTCCATCCCGGGCCAGCTGGTCCAGCACAGGCGTCCGGACCCGGCTGTTTCCGTAAGAACCCAGCGCATCAGCCCGGCACGTATCGATAGAAATAAGCAACACATCCGGTAGCGTGTGATCGGGTGCGAATCGGGAAGGCAACCCTTGGGTTTGCCGGCATGGTTCCGGTAAATGGGTCATGAATCCGAGGGTATCGATTCCTGCGATCAGGAAA
>JAFGMN010000281.1 GCA_016927515.1 candidate division CSSED10-310 bacterium
CCCAAGCCAAAGTTCACCGGTATCAGGACAATGCCTATCTCGAGCATTTCAAACAACACGAACTCACGGCTCTCCGGATCGGCGACGTCTTTTCCAGCGTCTCCCGAGCCCAGGGATTTGCCACGATCGGCGAACTGGGTTTGCTCAACCGGCTGAATGTCGAAACAACAGGATACACGTTCTGTCACACCATCCCCTGCGCCATGGAACCGCATCTGTACCGCCGATCCGGTCGCCGGGCGTTCCGGGGTTGCCCGGTACCGGAAGACGCTTTTGTCGTTTTATGGAGCGGTGGGTACAATACGTGGACGGATATCGATACATTGGCAGCGGGGTTGGAGTATGCGATGGAACGGAACCGGGCCATCTGGTTTGTTTCCACCGGAGGACAGATCGATGGGCATGACGAGCGGACATATCCAGCTTTTGTCGATCGGGTCAGGAAATCACGATTCAGAGACCGGTTCGTTCTTCGAGGCTGGATCCCCAAGGACGACGTGCCGGATTACTATTTTGAAGCGAACATCGGGATCAACATCGATCGATTCATGTATGAAGGCATGTTCGGCAGTAAAAACCGCGTTCTGGACTGGATGCGGGCTGATCTGCCCGCGTTGATCGGCGAACTCTGTGAAATTTCTCGCGAACTTCCCGCTCAGAACCTCGCCTACAGCTTTCCGCTTCACGACGCTGACACGTTGGGATCAACCATCCTCCGTCTGGCCGAAGACCCTGACGCTGTTGCCGCAACCGGTCTCCGTGCACGCCAATACGGACTCGAACACCTGACCTTTCACGCCACGGTTCAGCCATTCCTCGACTGGGTACAGCAGCCCCGGCCGGCACCGGACCGAGCGGTCCAAGCGCAACAAAGCCGCGCCACATCATCGCTTCAACCCGAACCGGCCCGGTATGTGCAAAATCTGCTGACGCAACTCCAAAACAAAGACGCCCACATTGAGCAGTTGGAAACGTATATCCGGCACCTGGAAACCGAGCTGAAGCGTCCGCCGGACCACTCAGGGCACACCCCCTCCATCCAGCGGCCTCCCCTGACACCCATCCCCCTTCCCCTGCCCAATCACCCATCCATCTCCATTGTCATCGTCACCTGGAACGGGCTGGCCGACCTCGATGCCTGTCTGCGCTCCGCCGTGAATCACGATTATGCCGATAAGGAAATCATCGTCGTCGATAACGGTTCAATCGACGGAACGGCCGATTTCATCAAAACCCGCTACCCGGAGATCCGGCTGATTGAAAACAATGAAAACCAGGGATTCACTCGGGGCGTCAACCAGGGTATCGACGCCGCCAAAGGGAATGTCATTTTTTTACTGAACCAGGATGCAGTGATGATGCCCGGATTGCTCGGGGCACTCGTCGATGGGATGAGGGATCCACACATAGCGATTGCAGGATGCAAGATCTGGAATCCTGACGGCATCACACTGCAGCATGCCGGTGGCATTCTGCATGATAACGGTCTCACCGATCATTATGGTGCCGGCGAGACGGACACAGGGCAATTCGATGAGGACCGCGACGTGGTCTACGTAACCGGTGCCGCGTTTGCCTTTAAGAAACAACTGGTCGATGAAATCGGGCGTTTTGATCCCCGGTATTCTCCCGCATACTATGAAGAACTTGATTTTTGCCTGAGAGCTGCCCGGGCAGGATACCGGGTGCGGTACGTCCACCAGGCCGCAGCGCTTCACCATGAATCCACGTCCACGGGTAAGTTCAGTCGGCGTTTCTACCAGCTCTACCATCGAAATCGGCTGAAATTCATCCTCAAACACTATTCCGCTCGTTACCTGCTCGGTACATTCCGCCGCTTCGAATGGCGCTGGCTCCGAGACAATGCTCCCCGGGAACAGCTGATTCCCCTGCTTACCGCGTATGCAACCCTCGCTCACCGATTTCTCTGGGTATTCATTCGCTCGGCGAAAGGACGATTCCTGTCATGAAGCGCATTCTTCTGCTGGGGCTAAGCCCGCTGCCGACCGAGAATGAAACGTGCACGCTGGCACCGGGAAAACGGACCTGGCAATTCACCCGGCCATTGCTTGATATGGGGCACCGCATCTGCCTGGTCTGCTGTCGCCATTTGGCGGCCTATCAAGAGGCCGACCTGCCGCCCATCCATGCTGAAGAACACGGCAACCTCGTTTACTATTCCGTAGAACAACCGGTGTTCGAAAACACCGCATGGCTCCAGCGCATCCACGATCATTTCGAACCCGATTGCATCATCGGCGCGACCGTTTTCCCATCATTCATCGCTGTCCGATTGACCACGGACGTTCCAATCTGGGCGGACCTGTTTGGGCACGTGATGGCAGAAGCCCAGACGAAATCATTCGTTTTCAATGATAATTATTACATCAGCAAATTATGGAAGCAGGAGAAAACCATCCTTGACCGAGCCGATGTCTTCTCCGTCGTCTCCACCCCCCAAGCGTATGCCACCATCGGTGAGCTGGGTACCCGTTTCCGACTGAACCGGGCGACGACCGGTTACTCGTTCATCCGGGTCATCCCGTGCTCCATCAACGAACACGTGACCTTGGAAACACCCGGCACAACCAGCGGCGTTCTGCGCGGCAAACACGTTCCCGACGATGCATTCATTATTTTATGGAGCGGGGGTTATAACACCTGGACGGACATCGAATCGCTTTTCACTGCGTTGGAATCCGTGCTCAGGCTGTATCCCAATGTCTATTTCGTATCGACTGGCGGCCGGATTGCATCCCATGATGAGCTGACATACGGCAATTTTCTTAACCGGATTGAGTCGTCGGAATACCGGGATCGGTATGTCATGTTGGGGTGGATCCCGTTCAACGAAGTCCCGCTGTGTGTGAAGGAATCCAATGTCGGAGTCAACATCGATTTATATTCGTACGAGGGAATCCTGGGGAGTCGGAACCGGTTGATGGATTGGATGCAGGCAGGGCTGCCGGTGGTGACATCCGAACTGTGCGAGTTGTCGGAAGCGATTCGGCAACGGCAATTGGGGTTAACGTTTCGTCCGGAGAATCCCGGGGAATTGACGGAAGTTCTGATTCGGGCGATTGAGCATCCCGCTGATTTGAAAGAGATGACGGAACGGGCGCGGCGGTATGTGATGGCGGAGTTAACAGCGCAGGTCACGACGGAACCGCTGGTGAAATGGGTAGACGATCCGCATCGTGCGCCCGATGCAAATGAGCGGGTCTTGCCGCCGGAGATCGATCCTGGGATGCATCGTTTCGGGTTGTTGGCCCGTCACTATCTTGCCAGCATACGCAATAATGTGCGAAGCCATGGTTTAGGGTATACATTCCGATGGTTGGCCGCCCGGACCCCCGGTATCCGCCGATTCGTCCGGTCGTGACAACGTTTCCAGCGCTCGACGGGCTTCCTCGATGAAAACCGCTTCACCGTCATTGCCCGTCGCGACAGCAAGATAACGAATCCAAGTGGTTTCGGCCTCGCGTCGCTGTCCTGCAGCCTGATAGCAGCGTGCCAGACCAAACAAAGCCTGCGGATGATCGGGCTGGAGTTCCAGGGCGTGTGTGAAGGCTGAAATCGCGGCGATCATATCGTTTTGCGCTTGATGAACCTGAGCCAGTTGCAGCCATCCAAGGAAATAGTAGGGTTGGATGGATACTGCCTGGGTATAATGCCATTCCGCCGACTCCCAGTTACCCGTCACCGCAGCAGCCGTTCCCAGATTGGCATGCGCTTCGGCAGCACCCGGTTCATGACTCAATGCCCGCTCCCACCATACCCGGGCTTCCGACGCAC
>JAFGMN010000282.1 GCA_016927515.1 candidate division CSSED10-310 bacterium
AGTCACCGAACATCTCCTGGAAATAGGCAAGTTGCATGGCCAGCCACATATTTGCTTCCAGTTGCCGGACAAAACCAACCAGGTGTTGTTTCTTGATACGATTGATCTCGTATTCCGTTGGAGGCCGTGTTTTCAGCAGCGCAATTTCCTCCAGAACGGCATCGATGATTTCCCGCTCGGAAACCCCTCGTTTCGGTGTGACATTCACGGTAAACAGACCATCATACCGCTGCAAAGTTTCGGCAGTGACGGAAACATCGATGGCAAGACCCTTCTCCACAAGACGCGAATACAGACGGGACGTGTGCCCGTCACCCAGAACCTTTGCAGTGATATCGAGGGCAACCGCTTCGGGGTCCGGGTAGCGCGGCATATGCCATCCGATGATAATTTCAGGCATTCCATCATCCCGCTGAACACGAACCGTCCGGATATAGTTCTGGGCTGGCTCGACCGGGATACGGTCCGGCGGGGCAGGACGATCAGGGAGTTGCGCGAAAGTTTTTTCGGCAACCGCCTTCAATTCCTCCAACCGGATATCACCGGCCACGGCCACGGTGATATTGGATGGAACATAATAGGTCTCATGGAACTGCCGGGCGTCGGCAATAGTCAGATTCTGGATATCTCTCATCCACCCAATAACCGGATCGCCGTACGGGTGAACACGGTACGCCGTGGCAATAAATTCCTCGTAGAACTCACCCTCAGCGCTGTTGTCGGTTCCCATCCGGCGCTCTTCCATAATGACGTCGCGTTCCTGGTAAAATTGCCGGAATACCGGCCGATACAACCGCTCCGTTTCCATGCACGCCCACAGTTCGAGCCGGTTCGCAGGAAGACTCACCATGTATATCGTAAAATCACGGGATGTACCGGCATTGAGAAAATGCGCGCCATTGCGATTGTACATCTCTTCCAACTCATTATCGATCAGAATGGCGTTTTGAGCATCCTGCGCTTCCTTCAATTCATTTTCCAGCCCGGTAATGGCTTCCGGATCAGCACCGGATTCCGCCCTCAGGGCAGTCAGACGAGCACCAATATCTTCGATTCGGTCAAGAATCGGTAATTCAGCAGCGTAATCCCGCGTACCGACAGTGGTTGTTCCTTTGAATGCCATGTGTTCGAAAACATGGGCAACACCTGTTTTGCCGGGAGGTTCATCGACACTGCCGGCTCCGACAAGGACGATAGCGCTGAATACGGGAATCTGAGGCCGCTCGATTAAAATAAATTTCATCCCGTTGGCCAGCGTGAACTCCTGCACCTGATCCTCGAGGCAGGTTTTAAACATATCCCGGGTTTCCGCCGCCTGGCCGCCGGGAACCCCGCCCAACAGCAAGCATCCGGCAACAACCACCACTATCCAGTGCTTTCGTACCAATCGTATCATTTGCTCCTCCATTGTCGCATCATTTAGTGCATCGTATTCTTGCGTTTTATAGCGCATCTCAGATCACACCTTCTATCGCATCTTCACGATCATCTCATCTGGCCATCTCATGTTTTGTTTCGTCGTCATTAACATCACGATTCACCCCATGTTCGATTGCAAACAGCGTCTTTACGTTACACGCAGGGAAATTGTTCAGTCTCCACTACCGGGAAATCCCTTCACCGGCATCGCTTCATTTTTTCTACCAGGCCCGTCCACCTGTTCTAAAAACATAGATCGCCCATCCAAGCGTTTCCCGTCCCCATCTGAGATACGCCGCTTTACCATTTCGCACCCGTTGCAGCACCGTCTCCACATCAGGGTCATCCGGATGGCTATCCGCCCATGCTTCCGCAGCATACCACTGCAACCCTTCATAGACATCCCAGTCGTCCCGGCTGCTGACAATCGAAAAAACCAGCTCCAAACCCTGTTCGCGCCCAGCATCGGCATTGTCGGCATGCGATCCATAATTCTCCCGCTTTTCATCGATCGCAGCCAAATACGCCGCATCCGGTTCACACATCCAGAACGGCTCACCGACAATAATCCAACTCCGGGGAGCTGCCAAGGTGCACAGCGCCTTCAATGTTCCCCGATGCCCGCCGAAAATCCAGCTCGCACCAATACATGCCACCAAATCAAACCGCTCAGAATCACCCGAAAAATCCGCTCCATTCATTTCCAGAAAACGCAGAGAAGCACCAGGAAGCCGATCGTGGTGTTTTTTTCGAACATCGGCGATACAAAACGGCGAAGAATCAATGCCTAGCCCTGAAATCCGAGGATATCGTTCCGCCAAGCGGATCAGAAACTCACCCTTGCCGCAGGCAATATCCACCACCCGCGCCGCCGGTTCCATATGCAACAATGCAATCAAACGGTCTATTTTTTCTACGCTCATGGGATTGCATAGAATATGCTTCCGATGCGTAACATCGAAAAACTTCCACTGGTTCATTGAATCCTCTCTCTTCTACCCACTCGATCCCACCATCACCATGACCCCCTAACCGTGCCAATCAATGCCGGCGAAACGCAACACGAATACCCGGAGGATGCACAAGCGACCAGTGGACGGATGCGAAAATGCGACATCAGGAAAGGGTGACGGGATATCCCCGGAACAGGCGATGCATCGTGTGAACATCCTGAGTGGAAGACCATAGCAGTTCTTCACCCCAAGTGACATCGCGTCCGAGGCGCAGGATACCGTCTACTCCTTCCCGACACACCGCCCGGGTGATCAATCCCGCCCGGTCGGCTCGGACGAATTCTGTCGTCAGCCGCGACCGGTGATCGTTGATCTCGATATATGGTCCGTTTACCGTTCGAAGAGATCCGTCAAACAATATGATGTTATAGTATCCATCCACGCCGAGGTTGTGTTCCGTTGCCATATTCACGGCATCGATGATTGCGATCAGGCCGTCCACCGGATCCACTCCGGTTTCCCGGCCCTGGACACCGGTTGTATTGAACCAGCGTGGAAGAACGAAATTGGTGGTATCGCCGCCGGAACCAAGGGCCACATATCCGCATTCTACCCGTTCCATGAAGGCCTCTTTCATCGCATAATTAAAGATGCCGAATCCTTCCTGCCTGTCAAAACCGGCGATAATGCCACCATTACCGAATACCGCGTTCATTGCCGTTGTATTCGGTTTCAGCGCGATCTCCTTCAGAGCGTTTTCGATCACCTCCGCCTGTGTAATGGAATAGTCCCGACCATTTCGTTGATACCGTCCGGAAATGAGTTCCGCTGTGGTGAACCCGTACTTCTGCATCAAGTGAGCATCCGTATGTGCATGTTTCATCCGCACAATGATCTGGAAGGTAAATCTCGCCAGTTCCGAAAGGGTCATGAACGTGTCCGGTTCATGTCCACATTCGAAACATTGTTTCTGGTATGTTTTTTCCACCTCGCGATAAATGGTCATTCTGAGTTCATCGCCGATCGCAGATGTTCCCGTATTTGCATAACAGGCATACAATCCATAGCGAGCGCTGACCTCCGGGGGAACCACCGACCGGATCTTATCGGCGGCATAGACCTTCATCCGCTCGTCGTTCCAGTGCCGTTGTTCGTCGCATACCATCGCGCCTGAAAACCGGTCGAACATGATTGCATTCACCGATGTCATGATAAAACTCCTTCATTGCAGGCGGAGACGTTCACCGATTCCGGACAGTAGACGCGCCGTTCCGGTCCAGCCTGAGGCAAACCGGGTTCTTCGATTTTGTATCGCCTCAGCAGTTTACCCAACACCATCGGATCGGCGGATTCAGCAAAAAACCGTCGTTCAACCGCCATCACATCCGGATTGGCCATCGTCAACCCGGCCAGCAGACCCACTGCCGTATCCCGGCGGATCAGGTTCATCCGTTCTGCTTTTACGATTTCCACGCATAACCGTGCCGCGTCATCTCGTATATCCCGCAGCCGACCCGCCCGATCGGGCGCATCGCCGTCGATAATCATCATGCGTACGAAACCGCCATCCTGGCCGTAATGATCCATCGCTTCACTGATGGCATCGAGCAGGTAAAAGACTCCCCGGTCACGGCCCTCACCCTGGCGCCGGCTGGTCAGTGTCCGCTGATTCAGCAACCGGGCAAACCGCAACGCCGGCCCCTGTCGTCCCTGTCCCAGGGATTCGAACCAGCATGATTGAAATCCCAGAACGCCATCTTTTTCTTTCAGGCAGAATGCTGAAAACCCGTACCGGCGGTCGACGCCGATCAGACAGGCTTCCACCGGCGGTGAAAACGGGCTGTAGCCGGTATCTTCCTCTCCATGAACGATTTTCAGTGCTCGAGCGGCGACATCCTTGTTCCGGATCGCAACTGCCCCGTGGGGAGTCATGAATTCGCCGGTGTTCAGATCGTCTGCATTGAAACCGTACAAAAAGGTGAGTTTGTCATCGATCCGACGGCGATGCACATCCCGGAATGCCTCCAGCACGATATGCCCCAAAGCCTCTACCGTCACGGTCGCCGGATCCCGGTCTGGACGAGCCAGATGATCCCGGAGCTTCAGTCGGGCGAGTTCCGCTGTTTCCAGATGATACGGCGGATGCCCGACACCACCGTATACAAGTTCAACTCCGAATCGATCCGCGGCTTCGGGATCGATTAGAGAATACAGGTGATCAGTAAACCAGTTTTTACGCCGCCAGATATGCCATGACTCCTGGTCAATACAGATGGCTCCGCTGTTCGGCGTAAAGCGAAACGACGTTAAAACAGCCATGTTCATCTCCTTCATTAATCGCCCGGAACCCATACCCCCGGGAAGGAGGCATACCTAATCATGTTACCGCATGAATTTCAAGATGATGTATCGTGAGTGGATCCGGATCCCCTCCGGGACTTGCAGCGGAATGGACACCGTGGTATCGGGTACGCAACGGACCGGTTCCGGTAAGACGATCCGCAGCCGATCCGGTGATTGCGGTAACAAACGCCAGGACACACAATGAATGGATGGTGCGGGAAAATACAGGTTATCGATCTGACGACGCGAACAACGCGGACCGAGTTTTTAGATCGCGAGACGGCGACCCGGTGGATCGGCGGAAAGGGGCTTGCAGGCATTTGGCTGCGACCCCATATCCGGAAACCGTACGATCATCCGGATATGCCGTTGATCTTAATGACCGGACCGCTTGTCAACACGGCTTCCCCGACATCCGGCCGCATGTGTATCATGTCCCGGTCGCCGTTGACGGGAACCATCGGCGACTGCAGCGTCGGTGGCACACTCGGAACACGGATCAAGCGTGCCGGCTGGGACGGCATCGTCATCACAGGAATCTCTGATGCACCGATCGGAATCCACATCGTCGATGATACATGCACCTTTGCGGATGCCTCGGCCATGCTGGGAAAAACCACCGATGCCGTGACGAAAGCCCTGGCCGCTCATGGAAGTGTGGCATGTACGGGTCCTGCGGCAGATCACGGTGTCCGGTTTTCATGTATTGTCATCGACGGCGATTCCTTTGCTGGTCGCACTGGATTGGGACGGGTGTGTGCGGCAAAAAATTTGAAATTTCTTACCGTGCAGGGTTCGGGTAAAACAACCGTTCACGACCCCGGTGACCTGCAGCTTGCGCGGGAGGACATTTTCCGGCTCGTCGCCGCGTCGCCGATCCTGTTCGGCGAACTGGGTATCACGCATTTCGGTACCGGTGCGCTGTATGACCTGATGGACACCCGTCACATGATGCCTACGGATAATTTCCGGAAGACACGGTTCGACGGGGCCGGATCAATGAACGCATACCAGTACCGGCAAAAGTATGGAACCCGGAAAACCGGCTGTCATGGATGCCATATTCTATGCAAAAAACGGGCGGCGGATGGGCGGGCGATCCCGGAATTCGAAACGATGTCTCATTTTTCTGCCCTTCTCGGGAACAGGGACATGGATGCGGTGATGGAGGCAAACCGGCTCTGCAATCAAGCCGGCATGGACACGATCAGCACGGGTGCGACGCTGGCCTGTCACAGCGAGATCAGCGGTGAAGCGATCC
>JAFGMN010000283.1 GCA_016927515.1 candidate division CSSED10-310 bacterium
CGGTCGGGTATTGAAAATCGGTGAAGGGGTTAGCTCCCATCAGGATGACAGCGCCGGAACCGATGCGTTCGAGCACGGCGACGGGGATGGCCCGGGGTGACACATAATCCGGGAGAAGGGATGGTTCCGTGCCTACGCCGGCCGACTCCGGGTGGATGGGATCATGAGGAAGGGCGATACCGTCCGGTACGGAAAAATCCGGGTGGACGATCGATATAGCGTGCGGTGATGTCCATGCCAGCACCGTCACAGATTCTGTATCCCGCTGGCGGTGACCGTCCGGGTCGATCACGGAAGCACTCCCCCAGAAGACAACGCTGTCCACCCCCGTGAATTCGGAGCGCCGGTTGACCAGTGGAATTTTTAGCGACCAGGGTTTCCCTGTGTGGGATGTTTCGTCTAGAATCTGGTCGGCGTTCAGGCGGGAAGAAGCGTGCATAGCGCTCATCAGTGCGTTGAGATCGGGGATATTGCTCAGCGGATTTCGAGCACTGGCCCCGGCGATAATCATGCGGCCGCCGTCCTGCACCCATTGGGCGATCGAGGAGAGGGTTTCGACCGGGATCGGCGCACTGGGATTGGTCAGAATGAGGATATCCCGGGGCCGGAGACCGTGCAGAGTATCGAGGTTTACTAACACCGGAAAGGAGAATGCCGCTTCGACACTTCGTCCGAACCGTTCCATTCCATCGGCGTCGTTATTACCCATTGAAGCGTCGATGATGATGCGCGTTCCATGGGTGTCGATCGCACGCGTATCGTGCCGGGTCCGTTCGGGAAACGGAGGTTTCGATTGAGGCAGGAAGCGTGGCTGGCGCTGAAGAAGCCAGGCGGTGGTGGTGATGGCGAGCCGGCGCTGCTCGAACATCCAGGAATGGTATGCGCTGTGCCGGTTTTTTGTTGTATCCCCCGTCCCGTCGTCGAAAGCCGACGAATCGCCGATTGCCGCGACGCGGCCGGCACCAATATCGCCGGTGACCAGGAATGGGAACCCGGTTTTTTGTGAAGCGATGATGGGGATCCAGTGCCAGGAGTCCGGATCGACGATGATGGATGTGCCCGCCCATGCGCCGATGGCACGCAGCGAGCTGATGATGCATGAGTTGTTGGCCCGTCGGCCACGGACCGGTGTCTCGGAAAAGGTATCACCCAGAAAGGAGATACCCCAGTCATGGGTCAGTTCGTTGAAAATCATGCAGGAATCCCATCCGTCGAAATTTCGGTCGGACCCGCCGTGATCCGCAATCAGAAACAGCGCACCGCCGATGGAAACAAACCGGCGGATCGCCGCGATCTCATCGGAAGTGTAACGGATGTTCGGCTCGGGAATGATCAGCAGATCAATGGCTGCCAGTGTCTCCGGTGTCAATCGCCCGCCGGCGTTTTCGGACAGCGAAAAAACGGTGGCATCCAGGGCCGATTCAAGGTCGGAAGCCAGGTCTGAATAGGCGTGACGGGGTGTCCAATCGGCATTACCGAAGCTCTGGCCGTGGGCGTCATCGAAAAGGATGCGCACCGGCGGCGCCGGAATACCCGGAAGGAGCGAGCCATAACTTACCGGAACAGAGCTGAGCTGCCCGCCAATCAGGTACACGGTCACAGCAAAACTGATGAATATCCGACACCGTCTCCTCAATCCCCACCTCCGGGGCATCATTCTAACGTTCGAAACACATGGACACAAGAGCGGCGGATCGCCGCTACCGCCACTCAACACCACGGACGAACCCTCAGAAACCGATCGTCAGTATGCCGTATCCCTTCCGTCTCATGGTTTTTTCATGAAAACAAAGCGCAGAAAAAACGAAACGCCGAAGCCGACCTCCCGTCAGACTCGTTCCATAGGCTTCCAATGATGAAAATACAAACCGGTCCGGCCGGTGGTGGCCGGTGGTGGCCGATTCCGAGGGACGGTCATTCCGGTCTCTGTCAGGCGGTGGGTGTTGAGTCGATGGGTTTCCGCACATCCAGCAGTTCGCCGGAGGTTTCCCGATCGAATTCGAACTGCCGGTTTTTGAACAGGTTGATCATCCGGGCGTTGTCGGAGGTAGTCTGAGCCACAACGTGCTTCAACCCCCAGCGCTGGGCGATGTCCATACAGAAATCCGTCAGGATGCCACCGAGACCCCGGTTCTGCCAGCGGTCGGCAATCAACACCGCATACTCCCCGGTCTCCATTTCCGGATCGCAAACCAACCGACCGACGCCGGCCAGCCGTCGCCGGCCGTCCTCATCATCCAGCTCGGCGACAATAGCGATTTCACGATCGTAGTCGATATAACAATACCGCGATGCCACTGTATGAGACTCCCAATGAAACATATACCGGAATCGCATATAGATCGATTCCCGGGAACAGCTTCCCAGCAGGTCCATCCACATCGGTTCGTCTTCGGGCCGGATAGGGCGCAATCGGACCGGTATGCCGTCGTTGAGAACAGCATGGCGCTGCAGTTCATCGGGATAGGGCCGCAAGGCGAGATGAGCATACGGCCGTGACGGATGAACGGTGCTGTTCGCGGTGACGGCGATTCGGGCATCCAGCGCCAGGACGCCGTTCGGATCCACGCGGAGCGGATTGATATCCAGTTCGCGGATTTCCGGATAGTCGGCAACAAGATACGATACGCGCATGATCGTTTCGATCAGCCGGTCCAAATCGACGGGAGCTGCACCGCGGTATCCTCTCAGCAGTGGCCAGCACCGGAGAGACTCCAGCATGCGCCGTGTCAGCCGTTCGTTAAGGGGGGGAAAACCCAAACTACGGTCGTTCATGATTTCTGCCGCCGTTCCACCGAGTCCGGTTAGAATCACCGTTCCAAAAACCGGGTCCCGCTTCGCACCCAGAATCAGATCGATTCCACGGCTGTCTGCCATTGCCTGAATGGTCACCCCGATCAACCGGGCATCGGGCCGGTGACGGGCC
>JAFGMN010000004.1 GCA_016927515.1 candidate division CSSED10-310 bacterium
AATCCACCGAATCCGTTCATGGTCCGGGAGCATAGTGGGTATGCCTGGCCGGATGGTGATGTGGGTGATTCCTACCGAGCGATACCGAACGAAGCATGGGTCCTGGTGGACAACGGGCAGTTCACCTCCGGAAACATCGCCGGTGTGGCGTTGAGCAGCGGTCAAACCGAGCGGCTGTTCCGGAATAAAACATTCTCCACGCTGAACCGTGCACCGGAAACGCAGGATGTGCAGCGTTGGACCGGCAAAGCCGTCAAGCGGACACAGGTCGACGAAGTCGTGAAAACAGCGGGCGATCACACAATCAAGGTGGTCCGTCCGGTCGGCGTACTCGAGACCCAGTCGCACAATGTCTCGCAGGTCCAGAAACGGTTCAAACCCATTCGAACGGCAGCCCAATCCGGTCCCGTGACCTCCGGGAGCACGTCTCCGGTTACCCGGCCTGCTCCATCCACCCGGCCCGCTCCCGTCGAGAAGCCGTCAACCGTGAATGCACCGGCGACGATCAGCCGTCCATCCACGGTCATGCGGCCTGCCACAGTGACGCGGCCTGCCACAGTGACGCGGCCTGCACGGGCTGGCCGAAAACCGGCAGTGACCCCACCGGCGTCGGTAAACAAACCCGCGACTGTCAACCCGCCGCGAACGGTAAACAAGCCAGCCGTCAGGCCAAAACCAGCGGCAGTGGCCCAACCGACGAAAGCCAACAAACCGGCCGTGCGCCAGACACCGCCGGTCGCCAAGAAGCCGGCAACGGGAAACAAGCCAGCGGCAGTGGCGAACCCGTCGAAAACCGGTAAACCGGCTGAAGTGAACCAGCCAAATGCACGGACGACCCCGGTTCTTCCGGGTCCAACCCAGGCAACCAACCGGTCAATCACCGGTAACTGACAAAAAGACGATCGAGAATCATCTCGATAAACGTAACTCTACTCCAGCCTTGTCCGCCGGTCACGAATGTGGCCGGCGGTCATATTTAAACGAAGGTCGGTTTGCGGGGGCGGGGTCGGGGTCGGATTGGGTTCGGTTCGGAATCGGCGGAAACGCGGATTATTCGGGATAGGATTCGAACAGCCGTCCCCACTTCGATTCCTTCAGGACCTTTTTCATCCGCGGGACGCCTTTGAGTGGCCACCAGATTTTATCGTGATAGAAATAGGATCCGAAGACGAACAGGTAGACCAGCGGTGTATGGAAGAAAAGGTATTGGAACGGGCGCATGGGTCCGAACCACATGAGATCGCCGATGCGGCTGGCAGCGTTATCGCCGACGCTGAAATTGAAATTCACGTTCGAGATATCTTCACCGATGATATGGATATGGGCGGGGTCGCCGACGCCGAGTCCACGTTCGTGGGCCAGTCGGATGCATTTGATGTCCTTCATCGGGTTGAATCCCATGAGCTTGGCGGAGATCGCATCGATGGCGACGGAATCGCTGGATGCGAGCATATAATCTTTTTCGACGGGGAACATGGTCCGGGGACCGGGTCCGTTGCCGCACAGGGTTCCATCCATCACGGTAAAAATGCCTGCATGAATTTCCTTCTGAATCATCAGCAGATCGACCAGTGTTTCGTGGATCACGCTGTGGGTGTAATGCCGTCGGGTGTTCAGAAGACCGCCGAATGCGTTTTTCATCGCACCGGTCATATTGGTATAGATATGGCATTTGACCGTCGGGAGATGGATGATGGATTTCCCGTGAAAATATGTGGGCAGATTGATCCCATGGGGGAAGATTTTATGTAGAACGAGAGTTTCGCCTTTGGGTTTATATTCCTGCCATGTGATATCTTCCGGTTTAAAATTGTATAGAACGGGGATCTTATATTTCCTAAAAATCGGCACGTATTTATTCAGTTTTTCACCTTTGTATGCATCGGTTACCACGGTTTCGTTCTGCACCGCGGTGACCTCGCCGTATCCATTTTCCTGGAGGCATTGAATCGTTGCCTCGAGTTGCCAGGGTGTGGTATTGGCGGACAGGAACGGAAAGTGCCACGAGATGTTATCTTTCAGAATAACAGTTTTATCCTTGGGCAGGGAATCCAGAAGACCGGCATCGATCATCATGGATTTGATATCTGGCAGCACGGTTTCCGGAGTCGTTTTGATGACAGCAACAGTCGCTTTATTCGTCATGGTAATCCTCCGAGTAAATATCCGAGGGGACATTACCGGAATTTTCCCGGGATGGCAACGCATCCTTTCCCAGGTATGCAGCCAATGCGGATGACAAGGTTCGATACAGGGCGGCCGTTGCCGGATCGGTTTGAGCGAGCGTATCGATATGGAGCTGCACCGTATTCCAGTCGTTTCGGACGACGGGGCCGGACAGGGCTTTTTCTAGAGGAAGTCCGACCACATTATTCCGGACACTCCGCATCAGTCCGTTCACGGCATGACGAGCGGTTTCCGGATTCAACCCGGCAGTGGACAGAAGATTGGCTGCGAGAGCTTCGAGGTAAACGGTGAAATTCGAGGCGATGACGGCGGCGGCATGGTATAGGGCACGGGAATCGTCGGGGATCGTGATGGGGAAACCGCCGAGATCGCTGACGATCCGGTTCAATATCACGCGTACCGGTTCTGGACCATCGAGACAGAAACCGACATCACGAAACGGCAAAGCCCTGCGAGGATCCGCCGGAAACGCCATCAGGGGATGACAGGATCCGGTACGATACCGGTCCCGGACAGCGGCCGGAAAAATCCCGATTCCATGCGAACCGGCGGTGTGAACCAGCACACAATTCTGACCGGCCCATTCCCTGTCGACGACCTGTTCCGCAACGTGCGCAATCGAACGATCCGGCACACAGATAAACAGAATGCGACAGGACGCCAATTCATGCGGATCATCGGAAACATCATGCCGGAACAGCGAGTTGAACTCCGGGAGACGATCCGGGCATGTGTCCATGGCGGCGAGTACCGGATATCCGGCGACGATGAGACGGTCAGCAAGAACCGAGCCGAGCCGTCCCAACCCGATGATACCGATGGTGAGTTGTGAACCTGTTCCATCGATGCCAATGGTAAGTTGTGAACCTGTTTTTTCCATACGGGCAGTCTATCCGCTCCACTACGGGATGTAAACCGGACGGTGAATTCCGTGGTCTGAGCAGCGTGATTCTGTGATGGAATCGGGAGTCAGCTTGACATGACCGGTCAGGTGGTGAATAATTTTCCAATATATATGCTGTTCGGAGATCCCGTGCAGCTCCTGGCAGACGTTTTCAGCGAAGAAAGGTTGTGCCATGGAAAACATGCCGTTAATGATCCTTCTGGGAGTCGGAGTGCTGCTGGTCGCAGTGGTTGTTTTCTTTGTCATCAGTCAGAAAAAACGGGATCGGAGCGATGCGCTGGAAACCCGGAAGATGCTCGACAAGCTGGACATCGATATCAAGGACGCCTCGGAGGATATCGACGATACGGTGGCATCCATTGAAGCATCGGTGGCGGAATCGGCAGGAATCGCGAGTGCCGGACAGCCGGTGAAGAGGTCTGTTCCGGAAAGTCGTTCCGGGGCAAGGCATGAGAGTGACTCGCCGTCAAAAATAACGCGTGAACCGAACGCGATACCCGGAAAGCACGAGCCGGAAGTTTCTGCCGTTGACACAGCCGATGATGCGTATGAACGGGCGTTCGATGAATTGGAGACGAGCGCGGGGGGCATGCTGGACGATGATGATGCCATCATTAAATCCGATGGATTTTCCGATCTCGAAGACGACGAGGGAATGGATTCGGCCCGGGGATTTATTGTGGATCTCGATGATGCCCTTGATCTGACGACGAACGATGAGGACGGCGAACTGGCAAAGCCGTCGGCTGCGATGCATCTTTTCGAAACGCAGTCGGATAAAACGAATGCTTCGGACATGAGCGAACTGGATGCCCTGTTCGAAGCAAACACCGATGTCGAGGATTTGGTTCTTTCACGGCAAAGTCCCCAGGAAGGCGGCATGGATGAGCCGGAGATTGACGATGATTTCTTCCTTGAGTCGGAGAAGCCCATCGCGCCATCACGCGCCACCCCACACCAACCGGCAGCGCCTGTAAAGGAACCACCAACGGCACCACCACGCACGGCCACACCCCCGCCGAAAGCTTCTCAGGCACCCGCCCCGGCGAAAGCTGCTCAGCCGCCCGCCGCCCCGGCGAAAGCCGCTCAGCCACCCGCCGCCCCTGCGAAAGCCGCTCAGCCACCCGCCACCCCGCCTGAACCCGCCGAGATGGACCCGGAGGAGCTGAAAGCGCATGAAAAAGCGAAACGGATTGCCCGGGTCATCGTCAACGATATCCGCAATTACAATCCGGAAAAGCTGGCCGAGGGAATCCGGATGGGAAACATCATGAAAACACTCGGCAAGGAAGTCGAACGCGGGCGATTGCTCTACATCAAACGGGTTCCGATGGAAATCACACGGGAATCGAATTACTACAAGGAAGCGTTGATCAAGATTCTCGCCGACGGCCGTTCCGATCTCCTGGGTTTGTAATCATCCCCCCTTTTTTTCAAATATCAAACAATCAAAAAAGCCGAGCAATCGGCTTTTTTTTAGTATAATAATCAAATATTTTCATCCACCACACCCTCCTCATCCCGCCGTCTCCCCCATCACCGGCCCATTCATACCTGGGTAGATTCCACCCAGTCCGCCAGAAACCTGTGATCGCAAGGGGTCACCCGGGTTATCGTCAAGTTATGAACATGTTTTCAACAATTTCTGTGGACAGTGATCGAGGTCAAAACAAGAATTTTACCATTTAAAAACAACCAGTTAGAAATTTTTGATTATAATTATACCCAATAATTGTTGATAAATTGTGTGCCTCATGAAATCACCTTGATTTTCGAATGCTTGTTTCTTGTTTGAGGTATAATTGGATCAATTTTTCGGAAGCTTGTATCCTATGAAAGTCCTGCCCCAAGATGTTGTCTACGCGGGTTTCCTTCCGCCGAATCGGCAGGCAATCCGAGGAGTGACCGATTTCTTTTTTTTCATACCAGTTGATCCGAGTACAACGACGCCATCCCGTGACGGATGACGACAATGGGTCCCGTATCCGCTTTCAGAATACGGTGATCGTATCGCTGTGGGGATTCGCCAGAAGTCCTTCCCGTCGGCTCCGAGTTTCAGTAATCATCCGGGCGCGTTCCCGGGCAACCACGATATCATCGGCGGCCAGGTCGAGCAGCCACAGGACACCGCTCGCAACATGCACGACATGCCGCCCCATCCCGTACAGCCCAGCCAGCGTCCGGCACGCCGTCTCGCCTTTGCGGTCTTCCCGGTTGCCAACAATGACGGGCACCCGGAACAGCCCCGGCCCGATCCGATGCGTTTCCAAAGAATCCGGCGTTAAAATCTCGTACACATGCTTGTTCGGGTTGACGAATACACGTGTATCCCGGGCCAGCCGGTTCATGGTCTCCCCCGCCGTTTCACCGGGAATGTCGGCCAGTTCCACCTGCCAGCAGTCTTTTCGCTCGATCCGCCGGAGATCGCTGCAGGCCAGCTCATGCACAAGCGTATACTCCGCGGTTGCAGCCACGGCATCGCGTGTTTTCAGCGTCGTCGTCAGAATGTGTGTCCGGCTCATCCTTCTCTCCTCCGCTCTTCCAGAGCATCCCTCATCGACAAAAAAAACTGCATGCCCGCCGCCGGACCGTCACTTTGCTCACGCACTCCCATCAGATCGCGCGGAACCTGGCGATTCCAAGCACCTCGCTCGGGATGAGGCATCAATGCCAGCACGTTGCCGGCCACATTGTACAGCCCGGCAATATTCAACTGGGCTCCGTTGGGATTCACCGGAAACGTG
Organism: candidate division CSSED10-310 bacterium; assembly: GCA_016927515.1. Lineage (GTDB taxonomy): Bacteria > CSSED10-310 > CSSED10-310 > CSSED10-310 > CSSED10-310 > JAFGMN01. The sequence goes on from JAFGMN010000004.1 coordinate 5,836, forward strand.
TCCACGATCCGCCCGTCCGGCATACAATACGTGAACCCGATCTGGCCTTCCGCCGCTATTCGCTCCAGGACCGCGTCGTCCCGCGTCACGAACCGGCCTTCGGCATGGGCCACCGGGATCGGTATCACCGTCTCCCGCTTGAACCGCCGGCTGAACACGTGCTGCGGCTGCGTCTCCGCCCGGATATACACCCAGTCACAGTGATACCCCGCCTTGCCATCCACACGGTTCTCCGCCAACGCCATCTCCACGTGTTCCGGAACATGCCCCGGCACAAGCCCCGTCTCCACCAGCACCTGCGCGCCATTGCAGATACCCAGGATCGGTTTACCCCGGGCCGCCGCGTCCACCAGCGCACTGCAGATCGATTTCTTCGCCGCAATAGCTCCCGCACGAACACGGTCCTGATAACTGAATCCGCCGGGAATCACATACCCATCAAAAACATCGAGGCTGTCCGCCGGCCGATTCCACCGGAAAACCTCCGGATCCATCCCCGCCGCCCGGATCACCGCCGCCGTCTCATACTCGCAGTTCGTGCCGGGAAACTGCAAAACAGCCACCCGAAATCTCCCGTCACTCATAACGACGCCTCCTGTAATCCATGGAACCAATCATAAAGCAACACGTTAACATCAAGCTCCAATATCTTTTCATTATTATGTTTTATCACCATCTGTCCGGTGTCGGTCACGCAGCCGATCCGCCAATATACGGCGTTGTTGGTCGTCAGAACCGTTTCCAGTTTCGACGCCCTGTCCGGTGGACATGCAATGATAAACCCACCGGATTCGCTGAACAGATACCGGTCGACAGGGATGGTGATAGGAGGCAATACAATGTCGAGACCGAGGCTGGCGGGTCGCCGGTGGGTCATCACCATTTCCGCAAGCGCGATGGCGAGACCGCCGTCGGCGATGTCGTGGCAAGCCACGACGGAACCGGACCGGATCGCCGCCGCCACCGCGTGCATGTCACAGCATTCCTGTTCCCAGTCCACGGTTACGGGCTGCGTGCCGGAAACGCCGAAAATCTCCTTGAAATACGCACTGCCGCCCAATTCATCGCGCCGTTGTCCGATGAGATACAGGGCGGATCCGGATGCCGTCACCGTTTGCGGCATAGCAGCGGAATAGTCACCCATGGTGCCAACACAGGCCACGATGGGTGATGGTTTGATCGCTTGTCCCAGCGCTGATTCATTGTAAAAGCTGACGTTTCCGGACACGATGGGAACCGGTTCGCCATCGGTGTCGATCTGCCAGAGCCGACGGGCGGCGTCGGCGATGCCCTGGACACCCCGGGTGAATTGCCAGAACGCACCGGGTTTTTCCGGGTTGCCGTAGCACAGGCAGTCGGTCAGTGCCCGCGGAATCGCGCCGGATGCCACGACATTGCGCATGGCCTCGGCCACCGCAACAGCGCCTCCCCAATACGGATCGACTGCTCCGATAAAGGGATTCCCGTCCACTGCCAGTGCCAGACCGGCGCGGGAGCCTTCCGACAGTTCCAGGGGCGCCATGACACCGGCATCGGATTCGCCGGGCCGCAGCACGGCCATGCCCTGGACTTCGGTATCGTAATGCCGGTACACGGGATACCGGCTGCAGATATTCAGCGATTTGATCAGCCGGTGCACGGTATCAGCCGGATCGGGAACCGGTGTATCGCGACCGGGATCCACTCCGGTGAATGGGATGGGTTCTGCTTTCCGGTCGTAGACAATGCCGCCGGTCACTTCCTCGATCGGAGCATCGCAAACCACGGTACCATGAAAAAACAGCCGGAACCGGGGTTCCCGCGTGGTCCGGCCGACCACCCGGGCGCAAGCGCCATTCGCTGCGGTCGGCAGTTCCCATACTTCGTTGTACATACGCAGCACCTCAGGCGTGAAATCCGGGGGGACCGCAAAAATGAACCGTTCCTGCGTCTCCCCGCATGCGATGACTTCCGGCGGCAGATCGGGCATGGAAACATGGACGCGATCCAGGTGAACCTCGGCACCGAAGCCACCGGCGGAGCAGATTTCCGATGCGGCACATGCGAGGCCGCCCCCGCCCAGGTCTTTCATGCCGATGGGTATTCCCTGCCGGAATGCCGCTTCCGTGACCATCCGGTTGGCTTTCCGTGTAATAAGAATATTCTTGAGAAACGGATCATGAACCTGAACGGCCCCCAATTGGCGGTCTTTTTCGTCTTCGTCGAGTATTTCCGATGCGAAGGTGACACCGCCGAACCCGCTGGCATCGGTGGGTTTGCCGACGAGGATCAGATCGAAATCGCACGCCTGGGCCTCCGCGGGAACCCGAGACCGGATGATGCGGTCGACGGGCATCACGCCGACACAGACGACATTGACGAGGCAGTTAT
>JAFGMN010000284.1 GCA_016927515.1 candidate division CSSED10-310 bacterium
ATAGCCGACAATGGCACCCGCATGGTCCCGTCGCCGGGCCAGGATCCGGCCACGTTCCAGCAACGTCACTCCCAAATCATAGGCCATCTCGATCATCCCCGACCGGCTGAAAAGTGTATCACGGATCGCAACCGCTTCATCAATCAGTTCCAACGCCCGGTCATGACACGCCAGAGCAGATAACGCCGTGGCCTTGTGCTGATAGGCCAGTGCCAATTCCTTCCGATGCTCGCTCCGGCCAAACCGCCGGATCTGCCGTTCCAGGATATCGATCGCCCGGTCGATAAGTGGCATTGCGTCATCATAATCTCCAATCAAAATCATCGCCCGCGCCCGGTTCAGACACAGAATCGCCAGCCGGTTCCCACTGCGGGTCTCCTCCTGCCCGGATATCCCGGCAAGCATTGCTTCCGCCCGTTCATAGACCGCCAGCGCTGACCGGTACTCTCCAGCAGCCTGAAGAACATTGGCCTCGATATTGTATCCGCTGCTGACCAGATTCATCCGGACAGATTCGGTGAACGCATCGCAATATGTCCGACACAATGCCACCGCAGCCCGCGCCATATCCGCCGCCGCTGCGTAGTCACCCACTTTTCCGCTCGTCGCACTCCGCGACAGCATCAAATTCGCCAGGCGCACCGCCGCCCGATCATACCGTCCTGTGAACAACACCTCTTCACACAACCGGATCCCCCGATCGTGGGCGGTAAAAGCATCTCCATATTCCCCCATGTCTGAAAAAAGCATCGCCTGCCGATTGTCGATTTCCGCCAGAAGACACCGCTCCCCATCGGTCAAATTCCCCGCTCGTACGGTTCGAACCGAATCCATCAGGGAATCCGCCACCAGGACGGCTCCCGGTGCATTCCCCGCCACCCGGTGCGTCTCCATCAGCGTCAACGACACATTGATCAGATCCTCGAACAACTCCCACCGCCCGTTCCCCCACACCAATCGATAGATCCGCTGCGCCTCTTCCAGCATCTCGATGTGAACCAGCAATTCCGTCCGGCGTGAACGAATCGGAGGCATCGTCCCGAATCCCGCTGTGACCGGAATGCCGGGATCAAGGGCCGCCGCCCGTTGCAGCCAGGTTTCCGGTGTCAGATATCCCATCGGAACAACCACCGGAGAATACCCTTCGACGGCATCGAACCGAGGCGTTACCGGTGCACGGGTATACGATGTGCCGACACACGCCTCGTACGCGGATACCAGCCGGTCCGCGACTTCCGCCATGTCCGTCCAGCGGTTTTCCGGTACCGGATCGAGACAACGGTGCAGCACATACCGGACATCGGCCGGCAATTCCGGATAAGGTGGCCGGGGAGAAACCGCCAGATACATGTTGAGGATTCCTCGACCCTCAGCTCCGTTTTCCCACCACGTCGGACCGGTGAACATCGTCAGCACCGTCAACGCAAAACTCCACATGTCCGTCCGGTGATCGAGCGCCAGTCTGTTCTTCTGCTCAAGGGAACAATACGACGGAGTCATTATTCCACGGCTGATCGATGGGTTGGATTTCGAATCGATCTCACCATCAATCGCCATAAACGGATCCGCGTCCTTTATCATTTCATGTGCCCGGGACAATCCGAAGTCGGTGATTTTCGCCGTGCCTTCCGAATCGATAATGATATTGGACGGCTTGATGTCCTGGTGAATGACACCGGCGGCATGGGCCACGACCAGGCCCCGGGCGATCTGAATGGCAATATCCAGAACCTGCGACAGATCCGGAATGGATTCCCTGATGATCCGTTCGTCCAGAGAAGCTCCGTCGACGTACTCCGAGAAGATGCCGATCCGGTTTTCGATTGATTTGAAAAAATAGCATGCGGTCAGATTATGATGACGGGGAAGATCCATCCAGGTGCGGATTTCCCTGAAAAACAGACGCTGACGGCATGCCCCCGGGACGAAGGAGACGGTCGGCACTTTCAGAGCATATGATTCCCCCGTCTGCACATGACGAACACGATACACCCGCGCCGCTCCGCCCGACCCGAGCAGTTTTCCAACAACGAACTGCTTCAGCAGAACCGTTCCCGCACACCAAAAACCCAATCGGCTGTCCCCCGGCTCAGTAACCGTGGTGTCGTCAACCGTTTCCTTTTGAGCATTCGGTTTGTTGCAATCGCCCGCAGCCGGTCGATCCGTTGTGTGTCCGCTAACCATCGCCGTCCGGTGTTTCCATTCTCCCCTCGATCATTCCCCCATGGTTTTCTCCGCTCCCTTACGGTTTTCGCTGCGGAAAAACCCTTAACCTGTATATCGTTCGCGTGGAATCCTGTCAAAAAAAAGCCGGCGGGGGCTGCCGGGATGAGAGCCGCCGGAGATGTTCCGAAAAGATAGTGCCTCGTCACATGCACGAAACTATTCCGGGAGAGACTCCTTGATTGAGTCATTGAAGGTTTGCATTGTTTCGTCAACACCAATCGTATAAGATATGGGATCTGGTTCACAAGGAGAAAACAGGAGGCGTACGATGAGGAAATCCGAAGCGATTGGGTTCTTTGTTTTGTTTGCTTTGTTCGGTATGACGGGGTTTGTCTGTTCGGCTGCCGATATCTATGTCCCGGGAGATTATTTAAAGATTCAGGATGCGGTGAATGCCGCTGTAAACGGGGACACGATCTGGGTGGCTGACGGCGTCTATTCCGGACCGGGAAACTCGGGGATTACCCTGCAGGGAAAAGCCATTTCCGTGCGATCAGTCAACGGTGCCGATTATTGCGTGATTGATTGTAATGGCAACAGCCGCGCATTTTTAATAATCAACGGCGAATCGAACACGACGGTCGTTCGAGGGTTCACGATTCTCAATGGGTATGGGGATTACGGTGGCGCATTTCGGATCAGTTCATCGCCCCGCATTGTCAATTGCCGGGTTCTCCACTGTGTCAGCACCGGGTCTGGCGGCGCTTTTTACTTTGAAGGAAATCAGACCTATCCGGTGATCCAGAATGTGCTGATGATGCATAATTATGCGTATGACCACGGTGGCGCTATCAACTGTTCGGTCAGCCGGGATCCCCGCAATGGCAACCAACGGGCGACCGGTCCTTCCCTGGATCTTCGGGACAGCACGATCGTCGCCAATTCCTGCCAGTATAACGGCGGCGGTGCCTATCTCGATGGCGCCACACTGACCGCCGATCAGTGCCTGTTTTATTCGAACAGCGCCAATGACCTGGGCGGCGCTGTTTCCTTAAACGGAGACACGGCGTGTACGCTGGACCGGTCGGTGATCGCCGGGAATACCGCAACGATGGGAGCCGGCCTGTATCTCCGTGGGATCAGCAACCTTCAGGCAACGAACCTGGTTATCACCGGAAACGTCGCCGGTCAGAACGGCGGTGCCTGCGCCATTGCCGATGATGCCGTTGCATCATTGATGAACTGCTCCGTATCGGCCAACCGGAGCTATTCGGAAGGGGCTCTTCACCTGAATGGCTTCACCACCCTGACGCTCACGAATACGATCGTGAGTGACAATGCGAATTACGGCGTTTACAAAAACTCATCCGATGCGGGTTGTTTTCTTCGATACAATCTGTTCTCTGCCAACGAATCGGGTGATTACTATGACAATGTGACCGGATCCGTAACCGGTGCCGCGAACATGAATCTCTTCGTTCCAAACGCAACAAACACCAAGGACGGGCCGCCAATGTATTTTCACTCCCCCGGGGGTGTCTGGACGGATCACGCGGAATACGATCCGGCAGAGCATACCACGCGGCTCACCAATACATCGGCGGCATACATTCCCGGCGAGTTGGAAGGTAAACTGATCAATACCGATACCACGCAATTCCAGATTGCATGGATTGTCGCCAATACCGAAACGACGATTGACGTCGCGGGTGATTACTCACCGATCGCTTCCAGCGGGGATACGTATTCATTCATGGATTTTCATATCCAGAACGGCTCTGCAGCACTGGACCGCGGCTGGGAAGAATCAGCGCCATCGGTCGATATCGACGGTGAATCCCGGCCGGGGAACGACAGTCTCTTCGACATCGGGGCGGACGAAGCACCCGGCGAATATCTGCCGGCGGATGATGTGACTCCCCCGATTTCGTTTATCGTCGACCTGCCGGACGAATCATTCGAACCCAGCATCGTGATTCCATATCTGGCTTCCGATGGGGAATCCGGTGTCGAATTCATCGAATTGTTTTACCGGTGGTTTGACGGACCATGGTCCTATTTTACCACCGTTAATATGGGGGAAACGCTGATGTTCGACAGCGACCTCGCGGCAGGTGACGGCCGATACGATTTATACACAATTGGTGTTGATTTCGCCGGTAATTATGAGTCGCCGCCGGATGAACCCGATGCCTCGATCCTGGTTATGACCGCTTTTTCGGGGCAGCGAATATACGTGGATGTGAACGCGACCGGGAACGAGACAGGCGAGAATTGGACCCATGCACTGACATCGCTGGAAACGGGTGTCCGGGCGGCGGCAGCATTTGATGTCTCCGAAATATGGGTTGGTGACGGGACGTATCCCGCCGCTGTCACACTGCATTCCGGATTGAGCCTGCTGGGCGGATTCGAAGGCTCCGAATCGACACCCGCGGATCGGGATATCGATGCATATCCCAGCATCATCGACGGTTCCACCGCCCGGGACGGTGAGCCGGCCTATCACGTTGTTCAGATGATCGATGTCACGCACTGCCATCTGAACGGGTTTTACATCACCGGAGGATACGCGAGCAGTACCGATCTCGACCGGAACGGCGGCGGCGTATTCTGTGTGGACTGCGATGAAACCAATTCGATAACGCTGTGCCGGATCCATGGCAACAATGCCCTCCAGTATGGCGGCGGTCTGTGCATGCTCCAGTCGGAGCCGGACGTGACGGATTGCATCATGTTCGATAATTCGTCTTCGTATTTCGGTGGCGGCGTGTTCAGCAGTTACTCGACCACAATCGGGGCCACGCGCCGCGGTCCTCTGGCGAACGATCACCGGGCGAGTCAACCCGGACCGAATCTGACCGGCTGCGTCATCGCCGGCAACCATGCACCATCCGGGGGAGGAATAGCCAACGAATACCTGGGCATCGATATCGATCGATGCGTCATCGCCGGTAACATCGCAACCTCGAACGGCGGCGGAATCTATATCTCGGCCAGCACGTTCGATCGTCTGGATGGCACGGTACCCCCTGAAACCCCACCGGCGGGAACACGCGACGTGTTTCCCACCCTGATCAACACCATTGTGACCGGTAACGCCGCCAACAACGGCGGCGGTCTGTATCTGAACTCCGATTCCATTGATACCCGCCATTGCATCATCTCCCGGAATCACGCAGCCACTTCCTTGGGCGGCGGCATCACGTTCTCCGCCAACGGGACCATCAGCAATACGATCATTACGGAAAACAGCGGATACAGCGTGTACCAGGTTGCGTGCGGCGATGTGCCCAATGTGCTGAATTGCTTGATCGAGGACAATGAAAATGCGGATTATTTCCTGAGCCAACCGGCAACCCTGTGCATCGGCGCTGACGACATCAACCTGTATATCCCCTGCGCTGCCGCCAACCGGTCTGGCGATCCGCTGTTTATTCAGCTTACCGATGGGCAATGGAGCGATCCACCGGTTTTCGATCCCAACACTGGCACAACGCTTCTGACCGATCAAACAGCGGCATGGTCACCCGGCGTATTCAAATGGGAGACTATTCAGGGAAACATCGACGAAAATCGAGAATATCTGATCGTGGACAACACAGAAACAACCATGACGGTTAGCGGTAATGCAACGTCATTTATCGCCGTCAACGACACGTATCGTTTGATCGATCACCATATTCAAAATGGCTCCGCTGCACTGGATCGAGGTGACCCGGTTCAAGATGTCATTGAGGATTTCGACCGCGATCCGCGGCCCGGTGACGATGGCCTGTTCGATATCGGTGCTGATGAAGCGCCGGCCGCCTGGCAACCACCCGTGGATACCACGCCACCCACGTCACGAATAGACACCCTGCCGATCCTGTGCACACTCCCGATCATTGATCTGGATTATACGGCATCCGATTCGGAAAGCGGTCTTCACTATGTCCGGCTTTATTACAATCGGGAAAATACGGATTGGGTCCAGTACGGTGATTCGTTCACGTCGAGCCCCATCGCATTCGATACAGCAGAAACCGGTGGCGACGGCTATTACGAATATAAACTCATCGCCACCGACAATGCCGGAAACGTCGAACCCGATACGGGGGAACGGGACACCCGCACCTGGGTGATCTGCACATCGCCGTATCCCCGGATTCATGTGAATATCGCCGGGACCGGACCTCAGACCGGTGCACAGTGGAATACCGGTTTGCACGATCTGGCGCCAGTAGCGGAACTGGCGACACATTATTCCGTGTATGACGTTTGGGTGGCACAGGGAACATATCCGACATCGATCAGTTTCGTCACCAATCTGCACATGTTCGGTGGATTTGCCGGCACGGAAACGGCGTTGGATGAACGGGAACTCGGTCTCTATGAATCGATTCTCGATGGTGCGGGTGCGCTGGGTGATGAATCGGCCATTCATGTCGTCGTGCTCACCAACGTGTCTTATTGCCATCTCGACGGATTCACTATCACCGGTGGAGAGGCGTTGGGTCAAGGCGCGGATGGCTGCGGCGGCGGCATCTGGATGAATAACGTGAACGACACCGTGACCATCATGAACTGCGATATCATCAGCAACCGGTCGATCAAGGGCGGTGGTCTGTATAGTTACAACACGGCCGCCCATGTCGAGAATTGCCGTTTCCTGCTCAACGAAGCCGGAGAACGGGGGGGGGGTGTTTTCATCAACAGTCTATACGAGGCTGCGATGCAAACACTCTATAACTGCGTTATCGGAGGCAACACCGCAGAATATGGCGCCGGCATCTGTCTTCAGGGAGTGACCGACGATGCCCTTGCCGGTTCCGTCCGGGAACACAACGCTGCGTTGGCCGGCTCTGTCCGGGGACCGGCATCGCGGGATGTCCGCGCATCCGGTACCGTGGCGGACGTGGCCAATTGCATGATTACCGAAAACGTTGCCGCCCAGGCGGGGGGAGGTATTTACAGTGCCGCTGAACCGCTGATCCGACAGTGCACGATTGCGGACAACTGGAGCCCGACAGGCAGCGGGTTGTTTTCGGATGGGGAAGCCATCGGCTCCAATTGTATCATCTGGGGCAACTCATCGGATTCTATCATGTATATCAATCAGATACCCGATTTCACGTATTCCAATATCGAAGGCGGCTTTTCCGGTTCCGGCAACATCAATGCGGATCCGCTCTTCACCGAGGGGCTTTGTGGCTACTATTATCTCAGCGACATGGAAGCCGGCCAGTCCGTCACGAGCCCGTGCAAAAACGCTGGAAGCGGTCCAGGGTCTACATGCTGCATCTCCATGCGGTACGGCCGGGTCTGTATGGATACTCTAACCACCCGATCGGACGACATTCTCGATTCCAGCACATGCGACATGGGGTTCCATTTCCACCCACTGAATTACACGCCGCCGACTCCGACCATTCCACCGCCCACCCCCACGCCCAGCCCCCATTTTTCACCGACACCGCGTCCGACAAACACGCCGATGAGCACGTATACGCCATCACCGATTCCCACGAGCACGCCAACCCGGCGTCCCACATACACGCCGACATTGACACCGACCCAGGGGCCTTCGGGCACACCCACACCGGACTGCCGCAATCTGGGCGTCACCATCGAAATGCCGTCCGGTAATTACCATGCCGGCGATACGTGCTATTGCACCGTTCACGTCTGCAACCCGACCGGCAGCCCGTTGGTCGACTATCCGCTGTTCGTCATTCTGGAGGTATACGGTGCGCTGTTCTTTGCACCGTCGTTCAATGAAACGTTTGACTCGTATCTGGAGATGTATCCTGTATTCCCGGATGGCCGGACAGGGGTCACCGTATTGCCGGAGTTTTCATGGCCCGATATGACGGGTTCGGCATCGGATATTCACTGGCTGGCCGCGCTGACAGATCCGGAGATCACCGGGGTAGCCGGTAAAATGGATACCTTCACTTTCGGATGGAACCAGTAAAGCCGTGGCAGGCGGACTGATCGGCACGGCGTTTCTCCTTCCCCTGGTTCATTGGGGTGTATTCAGAGACGCCGCGCTGTTTCCCAAATGGATACTGGGAATCGGTTTCGCCACGTTTTTCCTGCTTCTTTCATCCAGTGCATCATTATCCAATCCGGCTTCCGCTTTGTTCGGATCCCGGGTTCCTCACCGGCCAATTCACCGACACGCTGTTTCGGCGATAGGGGTTTCGCCGTTGACATGGTTGGTTCTGCTGACAATCTGGCACCTGATCACCCTGCCGTTCGCCATCGCACCCAGCGCAGGTATTCCGGTGATCGGATGCCTTGCCGCCGCGATCGTCTGGTATTGTGCTGGCGCTCGACTCGTAAGCGGACCGGCTCACCGCCTCGCTTTCGCCATGGCGGTCACTCTGGCCGGAATCGGTATTTCCGGAATCGGGCTGATCCAGGTTGCCGACATCGCCGGTCGAGGCGGGAACGGTCCCGTCACAACCTTTGGTCACCGCAATTTTACCGGCCAATTCCTGATCATGATGATTCCGATGGCGTTGTATATTCGCAGCGTGAGCCGTAGCCAAGTCGGCCGGATCCTCGGGAGTATCGCGGTGGTGCTCGGATCGACGACATTACTGGCCACGGCATGCCGTGGCGCATGGCTCGGTCTGGCAACGGCGGGCATCGTATCCGCTGGTCTGGCGTTCCGTCGGCGAACACCGGGCCCGAAACCTTCCTGGCGCACGATCGCTCCAGGTGTCCTGTTCCTGGCATGTACCGTCATCGCCATACCGATGATCCGGGACCGAGTGGTCTCCATCAGCGATATCGACACGGGAACAAACCGTTTCCGGATTCTGGTCTGGAATTCATCCCTGTCGATGGTACGAGATCATCCCGCGGTCGGTGTCGGACCGGGCGGATTCGGTCATGTCTATCCCCGGTATCGCAGCTCAGAGGAACGGCGGTTATCCGGTGAAGACGTATTTGTCCGTGTCGCGCATAACGATTTGCTGCACATCGCCGTGGAAACCGGTGTCATCGGTGGTCTGCTCGGTATCCTGTTTCTCGGGTCTGTTTTTCGCCGCAGCGTGACCGTACCAGAACCCATCGGCTCCGTCCATGACCGATTTCATTCCACTGATACCCGTTTCCAATCCGCCGCCCGGACAGCGCTCATTGCCACAGCTGTTCAATCGATGGTCAGCATGAATTTCCGGAACCCGGTCCCCCTGTTCCTGTTTATGGTCATCAGCGGTTCCCTATCAGGTATTCCACCCGTTGGCGGTGTACCAGCCATTACCAACCGGCTTCGCCAGTTCGGAAAAATACCCGCTCACCTTGTCGCTCTGGTCCTAATTGCAGGAACCGGGCTGTCCGCATGGCGTCAGGTCGAATCCCAAAAAGGAATGGTCCTGGAGATACAGGGGCGACATGACGATGCCGCCCGGTATTTCATCCGGGCCGCATCGATTCCGCCGGGGTTTTACAACGATTGGTACCATGCCGGATACAATCAACTCATGGCCGGCCATCCCGAACAGGCAGTCGACACCCTTCAGCATGCTCTGCAGCTCAGCCCATGGTTCACCAATGCTTTATTCAACCTGGGTATCGCTTACGACATGTTGCATGACACGGCACACGCAATGGATGCATATGATCGCGTGCTAGCGATCGATCCCATCCATGAAGACACGTTGATTAATCAGGGGCTACTGCTCACGGCAAACCGGGAATACCCGCGGGCGGAAGCCATATTCCGCCGGGCACTGGTGGAAAATCCGTTCAGCCCGGATACAATGAATAATTTGGGTATCGTGTTCATCCACACCGGCCGGATCAAGGAAGCGCAAGAGATGTTCCATTCCGGTCTCAGAGCCCGGCGTTGCTTTGTGATTGATGATTCAACAACCCGGCATCTGTCACTTTTCGGGACGATCCGGTTCCGGGCGGTCGCTATTACAGC
>JAFGMN010000032.1 GCA_016927515.1 candidate division CSSED10-310 bacterium
GTATTTCCGGAGACAGGGTGGAGGGAGCAGGGGGTAGGCGTTTGAGTTGGTTTTCGAGGATTTGATCCACTGTTTCATCTTCGAACGGCATATCGCCGGTAACCATTTCGTATAACGTAACGCCGAGGGAATAAATATCTGAGCGTTGCGTTGCGGGGTTACCCGTAATCTGTTCGGGTGAAATGTATCCCGGTGTGCCGTAAACCGTTTGTTCGCGGACCTGAGATCCAAGGGTTCGGGCGATCCCGAAATCGACCAGGGTGGCGTGGTCGTTGGAATCGATAAAGATATTCTGTGGTTTGATATCGGAATGGATGAGATTTTTACTGTGGCTGTGATCGAGAGCTGATAAAATCTGAGAACCGATAGAGATGACCCGTTCGGAGGGCAGCATGCGTTGCTGGATGATAATGTCTTTGACTTCCTGGCCCATCAGGTATTCCATGGAGACAAACCAGAGGTTTCCGACGCGATTGAGATCGTAGATTTTGATGATGTTTGGATGCGCCAGCATTCGCGCCAAGGTGACTTCGCGTTTGAACATCTCGATGAAATCGGGGTCGTAGCTGAGTTTCGGCCGAAGAATCTTGAGAGCGACAGCCAGGTTCAATTCCCGGTCGGCGGCGCGGTAAACGACACCCATTCCGCCTTTCCCTAACAGCTCAAGAAGTTCGTATCGGCTGGCGATGACCATGCCGATGGGCAGTTCGCCGACGATCGTATCGCTGACCTTGGCTGAAATCGTTTCTTCCATGGCGGCGCACCAGTTCAGGTATTTCATCGTTTCGCGGTAATTGCGGTCATATTCGACGATTCTCTGATAGGTTGCTAGAGCGTGTTCTAATGCGCCGTCTTCTCGTAGAGCGTTGGCATATTCGTATTGGATGTCGACTGTTTCAGCAGATGTCGGCTGATCGAGCAGTTCAGATACCAGTTTATATCCGCTATCCACTTTTTTTAACCGAAAGTATGCGAGTGCTTTGAGGCGACGGATCGATCGCTGAGAAGGATGTTCATCGGGAACGCGCAGCAGAAGGCGGAGCGCTTCTTCGGTTTTGTCGTTGTCCAGCAACAATTCAGCAGCCCGGATAAAGTTCTGACTGAGAACATGCAGCTTGACAGCCTCGGAAACGAAATTCAACTGCTCGAATAGCTGAGCCGCTGTATCGATATTACCTGATGCCTGATACATCCGAGCCGCTTTTTCGATCTGATCGGCGCGGAAATAGGCTTCCGCGGCTAGCAGAAAGGCCTGAGCTTTTTCATAGTTCTCGCCAGCCAGGAGATACTCTCCCGCTTTTTCGTAATACTCCGCCGCCCGGGCAAAATCGTTGTGCTGGAGAGCCAATTTGGCAGCGGTCAGATGATCGCCTGATTCTTCGGATCGAATGGCCATCAGCCGATCGGCCTTTTCAAGCATGTTCATGTTGCGGAGAAGGCGGATCGAATTATCTTTATCATCGGCTTGCTCATAGCAGAACAGAGCTTTGCGGAAGTTACCGATCGTTTCAAAAAGTTTCGCAGCGATGGGCCATTCCAGAAGGTCCTGATACATTTTGGCAGCTTTTTCGAGGTTAGGCACCTTTTCCCACGCCTTGGCGGCCTTCATCCACAGCGCGCGGCGTATTGCGTCATCCGCTTGATGTCCCCCATGACCGAATAGATTCTTCTGATCGGTTTCCTTCGCAGCCATCTCGAACGCTTCCGCAGCACTCTGAAACATGTTGGACCGGACAAAATAATCCGCCGCCCGGCGATAATCACGCTCCTCTATCAACATCCGCGCAACTTCCGACAGCAATCCACATTTCTCATAGAATGCCGCCGCTTCGCGGTATCGCCGCCGCTGCTTGCATATCACGGCTGCTTTGAAAAAATTGCCCTGCTGCTTAAGGATTTCCAATGCCCGGTTGACATTCCCCCGATCCAAAAACAACGCGACCGCTTCATCCGCCCGGTTGTTCTGAATCAGTAGCTCCCCAGCACGATCGGTTTCACCACTCGCAATCAACAACTCGATCGCCCGGTAATGTTCCCCCAGGCTGAGGTAAATTTCCGCCGCACGATGAAATTCACCCTTCTTCTCAAGTTTCTGTGCTTTACGAATTGGATCGGCCAATGGAAATTCCTCTCAGACGGAATTAAGTGTACACTAATACGATGTCACATGACAACCATTTGAAAAGAGGGAAATCCAGGATGACATCGATTCGACGAATTGCCGTATGGATTGCTTTGATCACCATCGGAATCATAGCTCTCGTCTGGTTTCTTTCACCGCGGAGACAGGTTCAAGCACTTGTTCGGGACATGCGGGATGCGGTAGAAAACGAGGATGTCGCGACCTGCATGGGATGGTTGGCGTCGGAGTATCGGGATGCGTATGGATATGGGGTGGAAGATATTCGAGAACTGCTCCTGACATCGTTCGATGAACTGACGGACATCCATGTCACTCTTATCGACACGGATATCGAGTTGAATCAAGACATGGCAACGGTTCGAATTGTCTTTCGAATGGTCGCAACCCATTCATTGGGTCTCCGGGGATATGTCCTCGGGGATCCACGGTTACCCGTGATGGTGATTGTACGGTTGCGCTATCCGGCCATTGGCTGGCGGATTGTGGGTATGGAAAGAATCTCCAGGGTTCAGTGAGGTTCCAAACGCTTGAGTCCGCCCATATATGGAACAAGAGCATCCGGCAGCGTAACGGATCCATCGGCTTCCTGACCGTTTTCGAGAACGGCGATCAGTGTGCGGGGTAAGCCCAGACCCGATCCGTTGAGCGTATGGACAAATTGCGGTTTTGCCTTGGGTTCAGGGCGAAACCGGATCTGTGTCCGCCGTGCCTGGAAGGCTTCAAAATTTGAACAAGAACTGACTTCGAGCCATTCATTGCATCCGGGAGCCCACACTTCGATATCGTATTTTTTTGCAGCCGTGAATGACAGATCCGCTGTACAGATATTCAATACACGATAGGGCAACCCAAGATCAGCACAAATTGACTCCGCATCACGCAGTAATGATTCCAGTTCATCATAACTTTCCGCCGGATCAACAAACGTGACCATCTCGACCTTGTCAAATTGATGGCCCCGTTTAATTCCACGCACATCGCGCCCCGCCGACATCTTTTCCCTCCGGAAACACGCGCTGTAAGCCACATACCGCAACGGTAGCTGCTCCTTGTCAAAAATCTCACCTGCATGCATATTCGTGACCGGTACTTCCGCCGTGGGAATCAGCATGAAGTCGTCCTCAGCATCACGATAAAGATTGTCTCCAAATTTCGGCAATTGCCCCGTGCCAATCATGCACTCGCTGCGAACCATGTAGGGCGGGTAAATTTCGGTGTACCCATGGCACTTCACATGCTGATCCAGCATGAAAGCGATCAAGGCGCGTTGCAGCCGCGCTCCCTGTCCCTTGAGAATGTAAAAACGAGTGCCGGAGATTTTCACCCCGCGCTCAAAGTCGATGATTCCCAGCCGTTCTGCCAATTCCCAATGCGGTTTCGGCTCGAAATCAAACGATCGCTGTACCCCTGTGTTCCGAATAACCACATTATCCGCTTCGGACAAACCGTCCGGCGCTGATTCATGCGGTACATTGGGCATGCGCAACATCGCATCATTCAACGAGGCATCCAACGCCCGGATTTCCATGTCATACTGTGCAATTGCGTCACCGACATCCCGCATCTCTGCAATCCTCATTTCCCGGTGGGAGGAATCCGCTTCCCGGGAAATCTCCTTCGATACCCGGTTTCTTTCAGATTTTAGTTCCTCCACTTTCACCAGCAGATCGCGTCGCCGGGCATCCCGTTCCAGGATCAAATCCAGCGGAGTTTCGCAATGAAGTCGCTCAAGTTTTTTTCGGAGCGATTCCGTATCATGACGAATCAGCTTGATATCCAGCATGAATCACCTCTCTCTGAAATCAGGATCGGATTCGATTGGCAGTATCGACAAGAATGATTTTCGGTGAGAATGAACTGACCTCTTCCGGCGTCATCAGGGCAAACGCCACAATGATGATAAGATCGCCCGGCGCGAACAGACGGGCCGCTGCGCCGTTGAGGCAAATAATGCCACTGTCGGTATCACCCTCGATAACATACGTTTCAATCCGGGCTCCGGTGGCTATATTGTATACATGGACCATCTCGAACGGCATTAGGCCGGCAGCGGTCATCAACCGGGAGTCGATCGTGATGCTGCCTTCGTAATTGAGATTGGCATCCGTGACCGTGGCCCGATGAATTTTGCTTTTACAGATGCGGAGCCACATGGGGTCCCCCTTTCCGGAACAGTTCCCGCGACCTGAACCATAGAAATCTCGATCCTGTTTGTCAATCAAGGAATCAGGTTGCAAACTTTCGGCTACACATCGCTTGTCATGATCAGCAATGGTTTGCCTTCGAAGCTTGTAAAAACGGGACGATACCGATCCGTATGGTAGTATTTGTTCACATCTACCACCTTCTTGAAACTGGTCACGATGTCCAGCGGAACATCATCATATTGACCCCTCCGGATGCTCACCAGCCGCCCGAATCGTTCCTTGAGAATCATGTCCAATGCCATGTTTCCGAAAACCATGGGAACAATCGAGTCCAACGCATCGGGATCTCCAGAACGGATCAGATAACCCAGCCGCTGATTCACAATGTGAATGGCTCGGCCATTGTTGTATTTTGCGGAAAGTTGCTTCAGTCGGATCGAGATATAATCACCGATTCCACCCAACTTTCGATGCCCATACATATCCCGCTCATCTCCCTCAAATAACATCTCACCGCTTTCCGTCTTGGCTCCCTCAGAAACTAAAACCACCGAATAACTGCTCCGGTTTCGCCGACGATCCTCGATCATTAATTGGGTTAATTTTTCTACGTCGAATGGGTGTTCGGGAATCACACACCGATTGGCTGCTCCCGCCATCGTCGGCAGCAAGGCAGTGAAACCAGCATACCGACCGAAGACTTCGATGACCATGAAGCGCTGATGTGAATCAGCTGTCGTTCGCAGATCATGCGTCAGTTGAATGATGCGGGTTACCGCAGTACTGAAACCGATGCAGTAATCGGTTCCTGGAACATCGTTATCCATTGTTTTGGGAATAGCGATGAGTTTGATCCCCTTTTTACGCAAATGATCGGCATAACTCAAAGTGTCATCACCACCGATCGGGATCATGTAATCGATGCCCAGCCAATCAAGATTCTTCAGAACCTCGTCGGTCAGATCGTTGATTTCCTCGGAAAACGCGTCCTGCAAATGATCCGGAACGCGATCTTTCGGAACATGACTGGGTCGGGTCCGACTGGTATGCAGGAAGGTCCCGCCAATCCGGAACAACCGGTTGACCGCTTCCTCAGACAACTCGGAATAACATGCCGAGTTATCCGCTTTTTTATCTCTCTGCATTCCGACCAACCCCTCCCACCCGCGACGGATTCCGATGACCCGATAGCCCTCGCGGATGGCTCGTATCGTCACAGCTCGAATGGCGGGATTTAATCCGGGAACATCACCGCCGCCCGTCAAAATGCCGATGGTACCCTTCAGTTTCGTCATCACTCGCCCTCCTTGCTCAATCGCTGGCGACACCGCGCCTTCTTTCGTATGACCGAGTCGTTTTTTCGTTTTCATCTTTTCCACCTGTTGCTGAATCCCGGAACACGGGATGGATCCGGCCGATAAATTCTCTACTCCTCGACTTCAATGGCGTCCGGGTCGAATTGCAGACCCAGAACAAACACACCGAAACGGCTTTCCGTCCGGCGGAGTTCGGCGGGTATGTGAATAATGCGGCCATTGAGTTCCAGAGTCAGGGGTATCTTTTGTCCCGATTGCAACTTGGGAGAATCCTCCGGCTTGAATCGGATTGAGATGCCTTCTTTGGAGACATCAATGACTTCACCCTTGCAGATCAGAGGAAAAAGAACTTCCGTCCCGCTTTCGACGGGCAGGCGTTCGGAGATGCGTTGATCGACAGATCGTGCATGCCGGCTGATCAACCACTCAATCTTGTCCATCGGCTGTTTTCCCGGTTTGGAATTCATCGATTTTTCTGGCTCCCGGTTGCCCCTGCAACCTATTATATCCTAAATTGTAACCGGTATTGTGCTGAATAACAAAAGGAAAGTCACATGATTGAAAACCAATTCGTCCACCCGCGTTCATCGGCTACTATTCGCTTGATTCAGGCCGATTGTCTCGAGGGAATGAAGGCGATGGAAGATCAGTCCGTGTCCGTCGTCGTAACATCCCCGCCATATAACCTGGGAATTCAGTACAACTCCTACGACGATACCGTTCCCCGGGCCGAATACCTGGATTGGATCGACCGGTGGAGCAGGGCTGTGGCTCGCATTCTGTCACATTCCGGCTCCCTGTTTCTCAACGTTGGCGCATCGCCGCGGGATCCCTGGATCGCCATGGATGTCGCCCGGAGGATTGGTCATCACTTGACATTGCAGAATACCCTTCACTGGATCAAATCCATCTCCATCGACGCCGAGTATCTACGCTCCCGAAATCCCGGTTCCGACACCCTTTCACTCGGTCATTACAAACCAATCAATTCCCATCGCTTCGTGAACGATTGCCATGAGTACATCTTTCACTTCACCGCTACCGGTGATGTTCCACTTGACAGGAAAGCAGCCGGCGTACCATTCCAGGATAAAAGCAACGTGCACCGATGGAAACATGCATCGGATGATCTCCGGTGCAGGGGAAACACCCTTTTCATTCCCTATCCCACGATCACTTCCAGAAAACTCGATCGACCACATCCAGCAACGTTTCCCGAAAAACTGGTCAGACATTGCCTCGTTTTACACGGACTGGACCGGGTCAGATTGGTGGTCGATCCGTTCGTGGGATTGGGTACAACCGCTGTGGTCTGCGTAGACCTCGGCCTAAATTGCAGCTGTTTCGAACTGGATCCCGTCTATATGAACGAAGCCGTTCACCGGGTTGCCGACCGCTTGAAAGCAGTAACACATTCGCGGACTCTTTTGTGATGTCCCACCGCTAAATAGTCAGAAACACCGTCTCCGCTAACAGACCGGTTTTCGCATGCCCACGCAATGGAAGCTCCCGGTTTGCATGGATCGACCAACTATGGTAAGCGAAAAGGCCATGACTGGGCGCTTGATCGGAAACAACTTAAAGATCGCCGGGTGTGCCCGGGCCTGCCGGTTCATCGTATGCGGTTTCGCCGCTTTCATCGGAATAGCCGCCGGGTGCTCACCCCGGGACGATGCGGCCGAATCGCTCGGAAACAAACCCCGCGTCATCGAGCCCGATCGTCGGAGTTCATTCGATTTCATCCGCCGGATCGATCCAACAAAGCCTGTTACCGAATGGGATTGGAAGACAGCCGGGCACCTGCTGGTTCAGCAGCAACCACCGATAGCCGGAACGACACCTGACAACTCTCCTCAGGTTCAGACGGTGGCTCTCTGTAAAGAATGGCGAAAATCGCTGATCATTTATCCCGGACAAACGGTCACATGGGAAACAACCACTGCCAGCTCAGGGAAGTTGCAATTTTCCATCGCCGGTCTGGTCCGACCCGGTTCAGACCCGCCGGATCGAATGGTTTTCATCGTTACGGGCCAATCGGATGCCGAACCGTTTACCCAACAGATCGAGTTGACGTTGATCACTGATCCCTCCACGGGCCGATGGCAGGATGTATCGATTCCCGTGGATCATCAAACCTGTTCGATACACTGGACATTCCACCTGCAATGCGATCCGCGACCTTCGGTTATGGGGCAGTGGGTGGGATGCCTGGCCAGTCCCGTATTCGTGCCCGATAGCCGGACCCCGTCTCCCATTACGATCCTCATGGTTTACGATTCTCTCCGGGCCGATGCACTGGGTGCTTACGGTAATCCCGATGGCTATACACCCACCATGGATTCACTCGCTCGTACGGGCTGGATGGCTGCGAATGCTTATAGCACCAGCAGTTGGACTCTTCCCAGTGTGCAAAACCTCATGGCCGGCACTGTCCTGCACCGGATTCTCAATGAAATGCAACCGTTCCATGCATCGAAAGTAGGCCCCATTCCGCTGCTCCAAACGGAATTCGCTCGAGCGGGGTACTATACGATCGGTATATCAGCCAACCATCTGGTTGCACCGGAGAACGGCATTGATGAGGGGTTCGATGTGTTCGATACATCCGCATCGGATCACTGGATTAAAGGATCAACAACTCCCCTTCATCACCGCATTACCGATCTGATCTCCTGCCATGCGGACCGCCCGCTGTTTTTATATATTCACGCAATGGATCCTCACGACCCCTACACCGCGGAACCACCATTCAATAAAATGGGCAATCCTCCCCCTGCGGACAGTGTCCGGGAACTCATCCGGCATCGCTCCAGCGGTAACCTGAATATCGAACCCGCACACTCCCAACTGCTCCCCCTAACCGATACGGAAAACCGTTTCCTGACAGCGCATTACCACGGAGAAATCCGGCAGATGGATGCTTTCCTGCTTTCCGTCCTGAGTTTTTTGGAATCGCGAAACCTGACCGAACGATTGACTCTGATGGTCACAGCAGATCATGGCGAGGAGTTTGGTGAGCATGGTTTTTATCAGCACGGCATGTCCCTATTCGAGCAATCCATTCGCGTGCCGCTGATCGTGTATTCCTGGGAAAACAATGTTCCACACGTAATGACGCCGACAACCGTGTCCACGATCGATATTCCCCCGTCACTGTGCCGGCTTGCAGGGATTGTCACTCCGGCAGCTTTCGAGGGAATCGACATGTTTACATCCGTCCCGCATGGAATCAACGATCGTCTCATTTATGCCATAGTGCGGAACCATGAGGAGCCGGATGTGCCGCGGTGGCGATACCGGGCAGTCATCCGAGACGGGCTTAAGTTGACCTGGCAATCCCACGATGTTGTGACCCCATGCAATCTCAATGATGCCCCTGATGAGTTCGGTACCCGGCAGTACACTGGATGGGATGCATTCCTGGCTGATGGGGAGACGCAACCGTTCCGGCGATTGGGTGATGATCTGACTGAGTTTTTGGATTCACTTGCAGAAAATAAATATCAGCAGAGGAAGCTTTCAGAGAATGATACGTTGCTGCAAAAGCTTCGGGAATTGGGATATGTGCAGTAAATGATGAACCGCATACTGATTGATCAATTCTCTGTACTGCCGTGTATCATGGCCATGGTATTTGCAACCATACTCAGTAGTTGTTCATCCGATCGAATGCAGGAGATTCCGCCGTTACGGGTCATGCATCTGATCGATCCCGATGCGGATTATCCACTGTGGCCACACAGCACACACGGCGAATCAGCGCATCAATCCCACCTTGCGCCCGAATGCTATCCCGACGGTCTGATCCGTGCGGCTGTCGATCATGTCCGGCATCGCGCAGCTGTTTTGACACCGGACCGGCCGTTTGATCGATCCATCCCGTCCGATTCACCGAGAGAACTTCGGTTCTGGTGGGCGACGGTATCGGGTTCCACTGCCCACTCAGCCA
>JAFGMN010000005.1 GCA_016927515.1 candidate division CSSED10-310 bacterium
CGCCGTCACGGCCGCCATCACGGCCGCCGTCACGGTAACGGGGGCGGTCGGAGGATGATCGGGGGGGTCGTGTATCGTTGGAGGGTTCCTTTTTCCCTTCGACCTGTCCTTCGCGCATCAGTTCATCCCGGCCGAGTTTGACTTTGCCGGCCGGATCGATTTCCACGACACGGACCAGCACCTTGTCGCCAATTTGCATTTCGTCGGTGACCGTGTCCACGCGGTAATTCGCCATACGGGACACATGGAGCAGGCCATCGGTTCCGGGAAGGATTTCGATAAAAGCGCCGTAGTTTTCGATTCGGCGAACGGTGCCCATGTAATCTTTGCCTATTTCCGCTTCTTCTGTGATGGATTTAATCCGCTGAACAGCCGCTTCCAGAATCATGAGATCGGCGGAAAAAATCTTGACGGTACCGTCATCTTCGATTTCGATGCTGGCACCGGTTTCAGCGGTCAACGCTCGAATCATCTTGCCTCCGGGGCCGATCAGAGTAGCGATTTTTTCAGTGGGTATCTTCAGAATGTAAATGCGCGGCGCGTGCGGTTTCAGTTCCGGTCGTGGTTCGCGGATGGTCTCGGCCATCGTATCGAGGATGTGAACACGGCCGCGTCGAGCTTGTTCCAGCGCGTGCTCGAGGATTTCGAACCGGAATCCGGTCAGTTTAATATCCATTTGTATCGCGGTGATTCCGTCCCGGGATCCGGCGACTTTAAAATCCATATCGCCGAGATGATCTTCGAGACCGGAGATATCTGACAGGACAACGGAGTCATCTCCTTCGGTGATCAATCCCATGGCGATGCCGGCCACTGGATGAAGAAGGGGAACGCCGCCGTCCATGAGGCTGAGTGTTGCGCCGCAAACCGATGCCATCGACGACGAGCCGTTTGATTCCATGACATCCGAAACAATACGGATCGTGTAAGGAAACTGGTCTACTGGAGGCAGCATCGGTTGAATAGCGCGTTCAGCCAGAGCGCCATGCCCGATTTCGCGCCGTCCGGGTCCACGAAGGAACCCGGTTTCGCCAACGCAGAACGGAGGAAAATTATAATGCAGCATGAACGATTTGTAGATCTCGCCTTCGAGGTCATCGATTTTCTGTTCATCGAGTGTGGTTCCCAGTGTCAGGGTGGCGAGCGTCTGGGTTTGTCCTCGGGTGAACAGGGCGGAACCATGCGGTGCTGCTAGCAGGTCAACTTCGCAATGGATGGGTCGGATTTCATCGGTGGCTCGTCCGTCATTCCGTTGCCGCCGGCTCAGAATCAAGCCACGGGCCACGCGTTTCTCTGTTTCCTTGAATGTCTTACCGAACGCTGCTTTTCGGGCGGGATCGGTCAGATCGAACACAGCAGCCAGTTCTTTTTTAACAGCGCTGATGTTATCGGCAACGGTTTTTTTATCTGGATGCAGGAGAGCTTCGAGGAGCCGGGGTTCGGCCTGGGAAAAAACCGGTGTCGGGTCAACGGGTGAACCGTCAGCGGCGATCCACTCGATGGTGGGAATCACGATTTCCCGCTTGGCTTTTCCGGCAGCGGCCTGCAGTTCGCGCTGCATCCGGTTCAGGATCTGGGCTTTTTCGAATGCAAATTTCAACGCCTCGATGAACACCGATTCGGGCAGTCCTTTCGAGCCGCCCTCCACCATCACGATAGCGGTTTCGGAGGCCACGACGGTCAGATTCATTTCGCTCTGCTCAAGTTCTTTGCAGGTGGGATTGGCGATGAGTTCACCGTCGATCCGGCCGATGCGAACCGGGGACACGGGGCCGAGGAATGGCAGGTCGGAGATCATCAGGGCTGCTGAAGACCCCAGCACGGCGAGGAGATCCGGTTCGTTTTTCTGATCGTGGGACAACACGAGATTGACCACGTGGGTAGAACAGAGATACCCTTCGGCGAAAAGCGGCCGGATAGGCCGGTCGATCAGGCGTGCCGTCAGCGTTTCTTTGTCGGTCGGACGACCCTCCCGCTTGAAGTACCCACCGGGAATCTTGCCGGCGGCGTACGCTTTTTCGCGGTAATCAACGGTTAATGGGAAAAAATCGGCATCCTGCCGAGCCTCATGATCCCCGACCACGGTGCTCAGAACGGCCGTTCCACCGCATCGGGCCAAAATAGCGCCATCGGCCTGCTTGGCGATGACACCGGTTTCAATGGATATGATTTTCCCTTCGCCAAACTCGACTTCGGCTTTATGAAACATGTGATAATTATCCTTTCCGGATCGTTGTTATTTACGAATACCGAGTTCTTTGATCAAACTCTGATACTGGTTCAGATCGGTACGTTTGAGATAGTCCAGAAGACGGCGGCGTTTCCCGACCAGTTTCAGCAATCCGAGTCGCGAATGCTGATCCTGTTTGTGTTCACGCAGGTGATTCGTGAGATATTCGATCCGGTCGGTCAGCAATGCGATCTGCACGACACTTGACCCCGTATCGTTCTCATGGGAGCCATGTTTCTGAATGATTTCTTTCTTTCTATCGGTTGTCTGCGGCATGGTAAAAATCTCCTAAAATCAACGAATTGTTTTTACTCAACGGCGACCCTTTCCGGCTGACATACGAGCCTGGATGCGTCATTCCGCTGTTCTCGTCATTCATATATCAATAATAGTCACAGTTTTCAAAGTGCATTTTCCATTTTCCATCATCGCGCTCACAATGGCGATTCCGAGAAAGCGGTGATCCGGAGAATATAGATTGATTTCGCTCCCGGGCACCAGAGAATCCGGGAAAACACGAAAATGCTCCGTCTCAAGCGGAGCGCCGTTCCGGAATCGACTTTCGGCCACCGGGTCAATGACGGCGGACAATAAATCCCGGGTCAGCGTATCCGTTGGCAGAATCCATTGCTCCGGATCGTTCTGAGCGTCATCGAATTGATCGAGAGTGACGGTGTCTTCGATATCGTATGCTCCGACACGGGTTCGACGCAGAGCGCTCAGCAAACCGACGGTACCCAGTGATTGCGCGAGATCCGCCGCGAGAACACGCACATAGGTGCCTTCGGAGCAGGTGACGCGGAACCGTACCACGGGGGGTACATACTCGTCGATATCCAGTGAATGGATCGTGATCTGGCGTGGTTTACGCGGCACGGCAATCTGTTTGCGCGCCAGGAAGTAAAGCCGGATACCGGCAATTTTACAGGCGGAATACATCGGTGGCGTCTGTTCCTGAATCCCGACAAACCGGAGTGTGGCGGACCGGATGATTGCCAGATCCAGTGTGTCTGGCACAGGAACCGGTTCTGTCAGGGTGCCGGTGCAGTCCAGTGTATCCGACGTCACGCCGAGCTGAAGTTCCGCCTCATATGTTTTCGCGCCTGTCCGCACCCGATCGACGAGTTTGGTTGCACGGCCGAGACAGATGGGAAGCACACCGGTTGCAAACGGATCGAGCGTGCCGGCATGCCCTGCTTTGATTCGGTTCAATCGGCGCTGGATATGATCGACACAGGCCCGGGAGGTGATGCCTGCCGGTTTATCCAATACAATCACGCCATGCCGTTTCAGCACATCCGCCATTCCCGTCTCCCCCACCCGGCCATTACCAGCGCTCGGCATCCGGTTGGTTGTCGTCGCGACGATCATCGTC
>JAFGMN010000285.1 GCA_016927515.1 candidate division CSSED10-310 bacterium
CGTATAACCGGAGAGAGTTGGAGGTGGTGCCCTTTTACTTTAGCACTGACCCCTAAAACGGGTCCCTTTTACTTTAGCGTTCCCAGACGAACCCGATCTGGATCAATGTTGTTGCAGAGGATTGCATTCATGATGGGGACGCGAATCAGGACGGTGTCATCACCTCCGCGGATGCACAGGCAACGTTCTTTATTGTGCTCGGTATCATCACTCCCTCACCGGATGAAGCCTGCGCCGCCGATTGCAATGGAGACGACAGTGTGACGGCGGCGGATGCCCAGACCATCTTCATGATGGTTCTGGGACTTGACGCCTGTGAGGATTCGCTCTTTGAACGCCACAGGTCCATTCATTCAATCCGATCCAACACCGTCCGGGAGTTTCCGATTCAACGGGATTGATCCCAAGTCAATCCAGCGCATGATACGCGTGATTCGTTCGGCTGAATCATGGCTGTCGGATACACGCGCATCAATACGGTCGCTTGGCATCGATCGATTATCAACTCCGGATTGGCATCGACCGAGTATCAACTCCATCGGGCTAAGCGGAGCAGGGAATGATAGAAGGTCGCCATGTGTTCGCCGGGAGCCGCCTGGTTCTTTTTCTTCAACGCGATTGCGTATGAACGATACAGGGCAAGCGCGTCGTTTATCTTATCTTCCTGCGTGAGAGCTTTCATCATCGCCCGGATAACGTCCTCATTCAATGGATCCCGGCGCTTCAACCGCTTTAACACCCTCATCGCGCGCTGCGGTCCGTCTCCTTCCTGAGCGAAGAGACTATTGACGATTCGGAGCCCAACTTCCACAAGATGCAACTCCAACCGGTTCTGGACGGATTCAATGCGGGCATCGGGTTTCATTCCCGGGAGCATGCGGCCCTTTTCCAGGGCCAGGGCGTTCAGATATTCGGTATACGCCGAATCCCATTGCTTTTTCATCAGGAACACCCGACTGGATTCCAGGAGGTCCTCGATCCGGTGAAAATCAACCGTTGATCCCGGTGGCAACCTCAACTGGTAGCAGCGCTCACTGCGATGGATATACATCGATTTCCCATACCGCCCAAGATCCGGTTCCAACGTTTTTCGCAAATACGACACCGTGCTATACAGTTTTCTTAATCCCGCTTCGAGGGTATCATGAGGCCATAATGCCTCTATGATAACTTCCTGGTGAACGGCACGGGGATACTCCACCAAGAGGAGCATAAACAATCGGCACACCACATCCGCCCGCCAGATAATCATCCGCTCGGAACCCACACGGACCTGGAACCCTCCCATACACTCGATCGTCAACGCGTTCTCTCCAGCTTCTTCCAGCGCAACAAAGCATCTGACATCATCGGCGATATCCGCCAACATCGATTGGTTTTCAGTATACACTGCACGCAGATACTCCGGACAGACCCCGTGAGTGAGACCCCATGAAATGAGACCCTTAAACGGTTCATGTCGTACCAGCAGGTATCCCAGCCCGTTTTCTTCACACAATTTCAGTGCCCGTTTGAAACTGTCAGTATCCCGAGAGGATGGGTCGAACAGCATCCGAGTCGCCGCCACCAGCCGCGCGAACGCTTCCCAGAAGCTATCACCATAGCGCTGGTACGTATCAATCACCACGGAAAGGCATTCCGCTGCCTCTTTCCACCGGTGCGCTTCCGAATAAATCTCACTTTTTACAGTCAAGGCCATCGCGATTCCGCGATCGAATCCGACGGATTTCGCAATATCGAGATACGTCTCCGCAAAGGTCAGCGCTCGGTCGACTTCTTTGCGATACATCGCCCGTTGAAGGTCAATGAGCAGCAGCTGCACCTTTGCATTGGTGCTGGGACCAGGGATTTGGGTATTCCGGAGCAATTCGCGGAGAACCGCCTCGCATTGATCCGCCACCGCATCATCACCGCTACGGGCGGCCGTGACACCCATGAGCCCCACGGCCCGAACACGAAGATCGATCCGGTCGTATCGGGTACTCAATTCGTCCGCTTTACGGAGAAACACCATGGCCCGTTCATCGTCCATGCGTAACGAATGAAGCATACCGATGGTAAAATAACTGCCATGCAACCGCGTCACATGGTGATATTGCTCGTAAATGGTACTGACTTCATTCATCAGCTTCAGACTCTGATCGAACTGTCCGAGATTCATGTAATAGGCAACCGCCAACCGTTCTTTCACTATCGCCATGGACAACGGATTCCGTCGAATCTCTTCCAAACCCATCCCGCGTTCAATCAGCTCCCGAATCTTCTCCTTGCTTCCACTATCCGAAAAGGTACTGAGGTAGTCGAGCCGGACTTCCAGTGTCAATGCATTCAACGTGTCTCCGGCATACTCGAGCACATCTTTCGAGACCGCCTGGATCGATTCAAAATCCAGTTTCATGTGCTGAATGGTCAACAACATGCGATAGGCCCGTATCACACACACCTCGTCATCACGGACAGTAAAAACCGGGATGATTTCCTTGAGAATCGATTCCGCCCGATCCAGCTGATGCTGTGTGATGAGATAATAGGCGACACCCAGGGCGACATCCGGAAAAGAGCGCAGCACGGTATCGGGTGATGCGGAGAATACCGATCCCAGGTTTTTCAACGGAAGCCCATCATCCCAGCTCTGGAAAGCCTTGACGGCATACCCGGCGGCGATTGCATCTTTGCCCGCCCGGATCAGCAACCGGCATCCCCGCAACAGATCGCCACGCTGGATCAGGAAATACCCCACCCCCAAATACGCGTCCGCAACAGCACTCCCACCCAACTCACGATGCAGCAGATTCTGAGCGCTGGTTGCAATCAATTCATGGTAACTGAAATAAAACCCCCGATCATGATCCGATTCGCGGCCACATACCGATTCCTGTTCACATGCCGATTCCCTGTCATGAAGCCGCTTGATAAAACTATACGAATCGTTCAGATTTTCGAGTATTTCGGCACTGTCGGATCGATCGAAATACGCATCGACTTCGTCCGGAATCAATCGATCGAAACAACAGGTCCGACAGATAAACATCCGTTCGCGTTCCGGCAATTGAAGCAGAACTTCCTCGGCAAGATAGGTTTTCATCCGGTCCATCGTATGCCAGGCTTCAATTTGATCCAGAGATTCAGTGACCGAGTCGGAACAACCTGCAATCCGGCATGCCAACACCGTCAGACCAATCCATCGATTACTGATACCGGCGATCCGATTTTTTACACTCTGAGGTAAATGACTCAAGCCCAGATTGCCCAATAATACGTCCATCTCCACGGAATCAAGTAATAACTCCGATTCCCGGATTTCCGACACCCATTGTCGTATTCTCCAGCGGCCAAGACCCTCGAATTCAATCGTTTCCCTGGAGACGATGACCAGATGCCGGCCCACCGGAAGAAACTCGACAAGAATCTCAATAAACGCCAGCGTTTCCCTGTTCCCCGCAATCATATGAAAATCGTCCAGCACAACCATCGACTCCGGTGTTTGAGCCAGATAATCAACAAATAGATGGGCAAGATTTCGAATATGCTGCTGCCCTTGATTCCTATAGGAGAGATAGCGAAGAATTTCATTTGCGGCGACAGGAACCGGCCGGCTGCGCACCTGAATCATCCGCCGGACAAGCTGCTCGATACAGGCATCGGCCTCGTCCAGATTCAGCCAGATCACATCCCGATCCGTGTGCCGAACGGCCTGCATCACCAATCGGGTTTTTCCCGTACCGGCAGAACCGGTTACAAGGGTCAACCGATTGTGAAACCCTTTTCGTATCCGATTGACCAGCCGATCTCTCGGTATATCGATACCCGCTTCGTCATACCCGGAATTGCTCATCGTCATTCCGTCTCCACCCGGCATCTTCACCCTTTTTCACTTATCGTCTTCACACCGTTGACATCCGATGCGCTTGACATCATTCCGGCTCATTCACCAGTCCATTCGAGTCATCCATTCCAATCACCATCCCTGACAAGCGTTCGGGCTTTCATTATATATCTCTTCACTCGATGATCGCCATATAAGGAAATGCTCCCATGAAATTCATGGGAGCATTGGGGGAGAGTTCCGGAATGAAAAGCCTATCGTATCATCTCCAAGGACAGGTCACAGGGAAATGGCAGGGGTATCAATGAATGGGGGAGAAACCAGCCTTCATCCGGAATTTGCTGACCTGATGGAGATCAGGAGGTTTATTTACCGCTTTCGCAGGTTCTACCCGGTGTATAATGAGTGAATCTTTAAAAAATCTTCCATTTATTGAGCCATTTTTACTTTTGCCGCGATCCGCAAGACCACGGGGTCTCGAACGGGTTCCGGTGCTGGAGACAGGACATCAACATCATCCTCAGCGCATTCAGTTGAACCCATAGTAGACCCATCCGATGATGCCGATGGCTGTTACACCGAGAGCAATGACAATGGCTATCACGATTCGATTTCGATACCGCTTCGTTTTTTCTTGTTCAGCATCCCGTACATCCCGGATTTCCTCCTCGATCAACGCCAATTCCTCAACCAGTTCCGGCCGATCAGCATATTCCCGCCGCAACTCCGCCAATACATCCAGGGCTTCCGTATTCCGCCCGTTATCCGCCAGATCCCACGCCCGATTCCGCGCCCGGCGATACGCATCGATCCGGTCCCCCAACCGGTCTGCGCCCGGCACCGCTCCATCCCCCTGCGTTACCTCCGATACCAACGAATCCAATTCCCCCGCCGTTTCCTGGTCTTCGATCATACTCCCGCCGAACCGACCCGCCGCGATATACAGCCGCTGGACTTCTTCGTGGGCTTCCTCCTTGTGCGGAAATAACTTGGACAGAATCGTCCAGACCTTCAATGCCCCCTCCACATTTCCGTCCGCCTCCATCTGCCGCGCGTCAATGGAATCCCAATAATACTGCTCCTCCTGATTCGCCACCGCCTGATGCTCCACGATCCGGTCCTCCACCGCGGAATAGTCTTCCAAAATGTCCTCCCGGCCCGGATGCCGCTCCATCAGTTCCCGCAACATGTCCCGCGCCTCCTCCAACCGGCCGTCAACGACAAGCCGCGCCGCCCGCCCGCGCACATCACCAATCGACCGCGCCAGCTCCTGGCGCCGCTTCACCTCCAGTTGCCGGTTCACAAGCTCACGCACCGGCTCCAACGCATCCAGCATGGCACCGGCATCGGCATAGCGATCCACCGGATCAGGCTCCAATGCACGCAAAATAAACCGGTCATGCTCGCGATTCAGCGCCGGATTGAAATGCGACGGCGGACGCGGTGACAACCGGGCACCACTGATCAACCGATACACCATCAACCCAATCGAATAAATGTCCGCCCGAAAATCCAATGCGCCCCCCCGCTGGATCTCCGGCGCGAGATACTCACGCGTCCGCAACAGCGCCCGGACAGAATCACCCCGGCCATCAACCGGAACCCGGCCCCGCATCGATGTCGCAACCGCACCGCGTATTCGATCCAGATACTCATCCAATCCCACCAGCGGTACAAGTCCGAAATCACCCAATTTCGAAATCACCCGGCCATCCGGTAACCGGTACAGCAGCACAGAAGCCGGTGTCAGATTCCCATGAACCATTCCCGATCCATGCAAATGCGCCAACCCATGCAACATATACCCCAGCAAGCCAATGACCTGAGACGCCTCCAGAATACCCCCCTCCCGATGCGCCAGATCCCCCACCGTCCGGATATTTTGCGCAGCGCCAGGCGCCAGATCCATGGCATACCACCCATGGTCATCCGTCACCCCACCCGTATGAACCGAAATCAGCCCATCATGCCGCCGGGCCTGCACCAGCGGCAACAGCGACGCCCACCGGTCTTCAAATCCCGACATGTTCCGGATACCCGAACGAAAAACCTTGATCGCCACACGACGAGCCGGCTCCCCCCAATACCCCTCGAATGTCCGGCCCAAAAAACCCGCCCCCAGTCTCTCCCCAACCACGCAATCCCGCAATACGGCACCCGGCAAAACCTGACGACGATTCACATTCCCCGGCATCGACTCCCACTCACAACGTCACAGCCATGACCGGCCGAAAACCAATTGCACTGTGGTGCGCTCCCGGATCACTGCTCCCCCGGAACGACGCACTGCACTCCCCCGAAGGACTTAACCAGCTTCCCCCCCGAATCACCCGGCGATCACCATCCGGCGGACCCTTCGGATCCTGCGTGGACGACCGGGCATAAAACCGGGGATCAAACCAGTCGAGACACCATTCCCAGACATTACCGTTCATGTCGAAGATACCCCACATGTTCGGCGCGAAACTGCCAACCGGCGCTGTCGCATTCACCGGCAACCGCCGGTTCCGATATTCACCGGCACATCGCTTCTCAGCACTGTGCGTGTCATTCTCCGCCATCGCCCGTGTGCAGTCCCATGTATCACCCCAATGATACCGGCCGCTGCTCCCGGCCCGGCACGCATACTCCCATTCGGCTTCCGTCGGCAAACGAACCCCATATCCCGACGGCAATCGTCCCGCCGCCGCTTCGCGCTGCGTCAGCCATCCACACCAGTCCATCGCACCAAACCACGACACCTTCACCACCGGCTGCGTATCCACCTGTCCGAACTGGAATCCAGTCAGTGGATATCCGTCCATATACCGGAACGGACACGACCGGTCTCCCCAGTTCATCCCATCCGTCTTCCCCGTTTCCTTCATGAACTGCCGATACTCCGCCAACGTCACCTCCCGCCGGGCAATCCAGAAATCCGCGCCAATCCTCACATAATGACTCGGCTGCTCATAACTGCCCTCATGGTCGCTCCCCATTAAAAAACTTCCGGCGCGCACCCGGATGAATTCCATCCCCAATCCCGGTATCGTCATGACTTGAGCCGCAAACGGATCCTTGTAAACAGCCGTGGCCGTTGCAATCGGGACCCTCTCCTCACCCGGCACCTGCACCGGCATTCCGGCGACCTCCGACCGGGAACCCGGCAGCGTCGGATCTGGGCCGGAACCGTCAGACGCTCGCGGCGATTCGGCTCGCGATGGCTCCGCCGTAGATTCAACCCGCGGCGATTCGGGTCGTGATGGCTCAGCCGTGGGTTCAGCCCACGGCGATTCGACCGGGGGCTCCGTACGGGATGGTTCAGGGAACGATGACTCAGAAAGCATCGAACCCGGTGCCGTCACGGTCTCATCCGGTATCGGTGGAGTATCCAACCCGGACACCGGAGACGGTGTCGTCACGGCATCGAACAGCGCTTGCACCGTTGCCTCCGCTGCCACGTCGCTATTTACCGCCACATCACGAGTTGCCGGTACGTCGCCATTTGCCGGCGTTTCGACCGGCAGAATGGCCGGGGCAGCGGGAGTGACCACCGCAGAAAAACGCCGGCCCAACCGAGCCTTGATCGCCTGCAGCAGCGGTCGATCGCCGGCGGGTTTCATATTCATCCAGGCCAGGCCAAACAAGCCAGCTACCACGAAGATCAGAATGACCGTAGCAGCCAGCAGTGGCCCCCGGCCCCGTTTCCGCGCGGCAGCCTGAAGCGCATGCACC
>JAFGMN010000286.1 GCA_016927515.1 candidate division CSSED10-310 bacterium
GTTTCCAGGACAGCAGCCGCTGCTAGATTGTCAGGGCTTTCCGGTTCAGTTTCTGCGACGATCCGCCGCAATCCTGCAATCCAGTGATGCCAGCCGCGGATCAGTCGGTAGTGACTGGACCATTCCACCATTTTTCGCACGCGGCTCCGGATCAGGGGTAGGGGCCATCCGGTCAACACAGGATCGCCGAGGACCGCAAGAACATCGTCGATCAACCATCCGTCGGCGGTTCGAAGTAACCGGTCGATAGCGTGGAAAACCGGGGATCCGGTCAGAGGGAGCGACTGGCTGATGTTGACAGGTATTTCGTACCGGTGAAAGATGCGTCGGATCAGCGGAGCGACTGTCCGGAGATCGGGGAATGTCACGGCGATATCTGACGGGCGGCAGGTGCCGTCGAGGAGACGGCGTTTGATATCTCGTGCGATGGCGATGATCTCTTCGGTTCCAGTTTCCGATTCCATGACGCGCAACGTATTCCCTCCGGTCATCGGGGGGAGATCGCCGGGTAGAATATCCGGAGTCATTCCTCCGAGAATGAATGCCGCCTGAGCGAGCGAAGAGGGAGTGACGGATCGATCCGCCAGAGGGGTCCATTCAGCGCCGGGGAATGCATTTCTCAATCCGGCGACGAACCACTGAAACATACCCGAGCCGGATGGATTGCCGGGCCAGACCAGAGTCAGATGAACGAAGGGTGAAAGGAGTGATAGCACATTCAATTGCAGCGGTGTCAGTTCGAGAAAACCATCGATGATGCACCGTGTCCATGGAAGGAACCGGGGAACGACGTCGGGAACAACCATGGACTCACTCAGCAGACGAAATGTTTCACGGTGCAGTCCGCCGGTATCGATCACATTCATTCGATCCAACATTGCCGACCAGTCCCGGTACACTGCTACAAAAACTGCGCCGACATCATCGGTGGCATCGGGAATGGCTGCCAGTTCTTCGGGACCGATTCCGGAGCGTTGCAATTCATCGATTTGGCGAGTGACTTCCTGAAGAAATCCCGGTCCGGGTATCTGTGGAATCCAAGGCTTCAAAGCGGATTGCAGTTCCGGCTGTTGCAGTCGGTCGAGAAGGAGGTAATGGAGAGCGGCGGGATGAATGATACGGCGTTGGCCGCCCAGCCGGGTATATAGGATCCGGATCATTTCATCGAAAGTCAGGATGCGGGGAGGAAACCGGCGATGAGCCCTTCGGAATCGGTCAGTGACCCATGCACGACGGCGCTGCGTGGGTGTCAACCAAAGTGTTCCCGACGCCGATCCCGGATCGTCGGGAAGATCATGAAACCACTCCGTCACCGTGGAATCACCCGGGGGACCGAAAAAAATGTGCATTAAAAACCCAGTGTCTCACCGACGAGGATGACATGCATGCGGTCCGGAACGGTTTGTCGTTCGATGATGGTTGTGACGCAGCATATCCGATCGTCATCCGCGCAATCGGTACAGCGCAGGGATTCACGGCAGGGCGTTTTTTTGTTCAGTCGCATACAGTTCATCGGCGCGGCGATATCGTCGATACGCATCACGGCACTGTCGACATCCGGAACGATTTTGTTGATACCGGCGACGATAATCACCCGGGAGGGACCGAAAGCGATAGCGGCGACTCGGTTCCCCATTCCATCCCGGTTGACAAGAATGCCGTCCCGCGTGATGGCGTTGGTTCCCGAGATAAAAACGTCTGATATCATTCCCTGTCGACGGACTTGGATCTGTTTTTCCCGGGGAAGAGCGGGATCATACGGATCGAGGAACGTAATATCGGAGCGCATTTTAAGGGCTTCCCGAACACCTGTTTCATCCAGAGTCACGGAGCCTCCTTGGGAGACTGTCGATCCGGCGGGGATGAGTTCCATAACCCGTGTCAGTGCAGCGGCCCGTGTCGGTGCGAAATACCCGTTGATTCGGCGCCACTCAAATGCCGAAAGAACCTGTTCGACCAATGTATGAATATAACTCGACTGTAGATTGGACGACCGGTTGCTCATCGCAAAAACCTCCTTGTTTATACCCGAGGGACTGTACCATATATCCACTGGTTATGTCATCTGCGCCAGCCACACATCACGCAACGCTCGCTCTGCTCTTATCTCTTTTTTCTCCGCACCCGCGTGCGAGCGCCGGTATTCCGGGCCGATCATTCTTCCGCTTCAGACGCTATCTCCGCACCGGCTGCATCGTGCCGACGTGCTATTCGCTCTTCGGGTGATTCGACTGGAAGAATGTGCTCCGAGGCGTTCCGGTCCCGGCGAGTGCGGGGCAGGAAATAAAAAACGAACGGAGTAAACAGGAAGAAGAGAAAATACAATGAAGCGGGCAGTGGAATGAGTTGCTCTCCGAATCGATCCAGATTCCAAAGAATGATGACCAGGGCCAGCCAATCGGTCACAAAGTTGGCATCCGGGTTAGCGGCGTGGAACAGGCACAGCCCGCGGCATCGTTCTTTCATGAACGGCCAGATGAGGGAACCGCCCATGTGGCCGGTGAGGTCTTCGGTTATATGGGTTGCGAACCCGATGAACGCCACCAGCGGATACATCCAGGGTTGATGCCAGTCCAGGAGGGCAGCGATTCCCCATAGCGGTAACGCCAGCAACGCGCCCAATACATACGAATGACTCCACGTACGGTGCCACGGCAGGAAATCCACGTGAAGATGATCCGTACCGGGCATCCGCCGGAAACCGTACATCGGACCGGACATGATATCGACCGTACTGCCGCGCGCGCCTCCGGGAAGCAGCCGGGCATGGTTCAACATGGCACGGCCTGTATTGTTTTCGGGAGCTGTTCCCGGGAAAGGGACCTGAGATGTTGTGACGACAGTACCGATTTGAACGGATACAGCGTTTGTTTCGGGATGGAACGCGATCCGGTATTGCTGCCATCGGTCGGCGGATAACTGCAGAGTATGGAATTGGATGCGCATCGGTCGCCCCGAAACCCATGCCGCATCCATAACCTGAGCGAGTGTTTCGGCCATGGTTTGCGCATCCAGTGTATCGGGATCGGGGAATACATCGACGTCGGCAGTTTCAAAAAACCGCCCCAACTTAAAATCCAGTGTATCGGGCAGAATGGCATAGAGACCGGCCAGCGCAAGTAAAAAAGACGACTCAGCTCCGTCGAAACCGGATCGCGGAGATGCCGATCGATGCACCACGGCAGGAATGAATGACGCAGCAGCGATACCGGATATAAAATGCGTCAATCCCTTCACAACACCCTCCGACTTTCACTCCAACCCGAGCAGACTCAGGACTGCGCCGCCGTACCCGGCCATATTCAACGCGATGGGGACCAGGAGAACGGCCATGCAGTTGGAGCGTCTGCACTGATAGACGATGGGTATTAGTCCGATGCATGTGGAGACAGCCATCAGGGCCAGTCCACCCCAGCCGGTGATCCAGATGACCAGGCCACCGAGCAGCGGGAGTGTCACCTGGTAAAACACATGGTAATGGACGCGGTGAAGCACGGCGATCATCCATCGAGCGCTGGCGAGGGTAAAGAGAAAACTCAGGCAACCGGACACCAGCACGACGCCGAGCATCAACGGGAGTTCTCGGGACAGGGGGAGTAATACCGGTCTCAGGATCACAGCGAGTCCACCGCGGCCAATACCGGCGGGGGTCATCGGAGTGATGAGGTACAGCATCAGAAACGCACCGGTATAATACAGCATTTTAGCTGTTCCACCGGACAGGATGAACAGGCGGTCACCCCGGCGGGCAACCATGTGCCCGGCAACAATGCCTCCGATACCGGCAGTGACTCCCGGCAAA
>JAFGMN010000287.1 GCA_016927515.1 candidate division CSSED10-310 bacterium
GCATCCATCCAGATTTCGGTCGATGGATCGACATTCGTTTCCATTTGGGAAAACCTGGATGTTGAAACAGCGGACAGCGAATGGATTCTGCAAACACTGGATATTTCCGCGATCGCCGATGGTCAGCCTGCCGTGTATCTCCGGTGGGTGATGGGCGAAACGGATCAGGGCTGGCGATATTGCGGCTGGAATATCGACGATGTCGTTTTGACGTCGACTCGGCCCTGTACGATGCCCACACCGACACCCCGACCCACCGCTACACCAGAACCACCCAAAATTCCCGCAACGGGAATTCATTTGACCATGGCGGATCCCAGCCTGATTCCGGGGGATACGTTCGATCTCACCTATCGCCTCAGAAACGGTATGTCCACTGCCTTAACAGTCGACATTTTCATCGCATTGGAAGTATACGGTCATTTTTGGTTCTGGCCGACATGGGTCGATATGGACGACGGCATTGCATTCAGCCCGGATGTCACGGTGGGAGCTGCATCGGAAATCACCGGGGACGTTCTCCGGTTCACATGGCCAGATGTCACAGGACCCGCTCCGGGTCTGTTCTTCTATGGACTTCTGCTTGACAGCGTATCCGGCGGCCTGATTGGTGACCTGACTGGTATCTGCTGGGAATTCATGTAAACAGGTCATCTAGCTCATCAGCTTCGTGCTTCCCCCATGATTGGAATGATCGTGGGGGAAGTTCTTTTTTTTGGTCTCGAATGGGGATTGGATGGTATCATTTAGTCCGATGCTGTGAACCAATCATTCCGTTTTCAGGAGGTTTGGAAAATGAGCAATATGATCTGCACAGTCAATCCGCTGACGGGTGAAACGCTTGCCCGGTACCAGCAAGATGATATCGAAACGGTCCGCGGCACGATCGATCGGACTGCCGCGCAATATACTGCCTGGTGCCGGACGCCATTTCCGGAACGGGCTGCTCTGTTCAATCGTCTGGCGGAGCGATTGCGGGCGCATGCCGATGAATATGCCCGGATCATGGCGCTGGAGATGGGTAAACCGGTTCGGGAGGGGCGGGCGGAAATCGAGAAATGCGCGTGGGTATGCGAGTATTATGCTACGCATGCAGCGCGGTTTTTAGCGGATGTCCCGGTAGACACGGGAGCACGAAAAAGTTACGTTACCTATCGGCCGATGGGTGTTGTCCTGGCGGTTATGCCGTGGAATTTTCCTTTCTGGCAGGTATTCCGGTGTGCGGTACCGACGATGATGGCCGGGAACACGATGCTGCTCAAGCATGCCTCGAATGTGAGCGGATGTGCTCGGGCAATTGCTTCGTTGTTTTTAGAATCCGGCGCACCGGACCATCTTTTTTCGTTGCTGGTGATATCCGCTGATCGCGTTGCCGAGGTTATAGCACATCCAGCGGTTCGGGCAGTGACTCTCACCGGAGGTACGCCAGCCGGTCGTGCGGTGGCCGCAGAAGCGGGACGTCACCTTAAAAAAGTCGTACTCGAATTGGGAGGCAGCGATCCGTACATTGTGCTCGCCGATGCCGATCTCGACGAATCCGTTTCGAAATGCATCGCAGGACGCATGCTGAATGCAGGTCAAAGCTGCATCGCAGCGAAACGGCTCATCGTCGTCCGCTCCATCCTCGATATCTTTACGCACCGGCTGATCGATGGAATGAGCCGGATCACGTGGGGAGATCCCATGGCTCCCGATACAGGTATCGGTCCGCTGGCACGCCGTGAGTTGCGGGACGAATTGCATGAACAGGTTACAGAAAGCGTGCGATGCGGTGCACGTCTCCGTCTGGGCGGTGAAATCCATCCCGGTCCCGGCGCGTTGTATCCTCCAACGGTATTGGACAATGTTCAACCGGGGATGCCAGCATGTGACGAGGAATTGTTCGGGCCCGTGGCGGTCATCATTCCTGCGGAAACAACTGAAGACGCTCTGCATCTCGCCAATCAGTCTTCGTTCGGTCTCGGTGGCGCTGTTTTCACAGCCGATACCAACCAGGGTGAACAGCTCGCCCGTGACGCCATGGAGGTCGGCTGCTGCTTCGTCAACGACTTCGTCCGTTCCGATCCCCGACTGCTGTTCGGTGGGATCAAAAACAGCGGGTTCGGTCGGGAACTTGGTATCCATGGAATTCATGAGTTCGTGAATATCAAGACCGTTTATGTCAGGTGATTCCACCCCCTCACAATCCGACTCCTGCCTCCCCTGATACTAACGAACCTCAACCGATGACTCCGATCTCGACCTCCACGGAAATTCCTTGATATTGACCGGGCGTTTAACTAGTCTCTCCCTCCACTCCGGCGAAAGGGCCGGTGATGCCATTCGATTACCGATGAAGGGGGTATATATGTCTCAAGAGCCACGCGTGCAGTATTCGATCCATCTCGAATCGCCCAAATCGCATTACATTACAGTCGATCTGTTCATTCCGGAAGCACCAGCAGATCGTTTCGAACTGAAACTTCCGACATGGTTGCCGGGCGCCTATAAATTGAATGAATTCTCGGCAAATATCGAGCAGTTCAAAGCATCCAACGGTAGGCAGGAAACCGTATCATGGCATAAAACCGATAAGCTGACTTGGCAAGTTAACGCCAATACCGGTCAGCCGGTGCGGATTCAATACAAGGTGTATGCCTTTCAACTGGCCGATGACGCCAGTTACCTGTCCGACGATTTCGCTATCATCAATCCCGGAACCATCTGCCTTGCCGTCATTCCACTAATGGAATCTCCGTGTTCATTGGCGGTTATTCTACCGGATCATTGGAAGGACATTGCTACCGGGTTACCGCTGGCTGATGGAGAAAATCGGCGGTACCGAGCCACCGATTATCATCACCTGATGGATTGTCCGATGCTGATCGGCAATCTCTATCTCCACCGCTTTATAGCCGGAGGAATTCCTCATGAGGTTGCCATTCAAGGCAAGGGAAACCTCGATTTCGACCAATTCCTCGCCGACCTCGAAAAAATCACTGCCTGCGAAATCGACATGATGCAACACATACCGTACGACCGCTATGTTTATCTGTTTCTCATCACCGATCGTGATGCCGGGCTCGAACACTGCAACTCGACGTTAATTTTTGAGCATCACTTCAATTTCAAACCGCGGAAAAAATACGCTGAAATGATCAGTATTTTCTCGCACGAACTCTACCATGCCTGGAATGTAAAGGCACTGCGTCCCCAAGAACTCGTTCATCCAAATTACTTTACCGAGACCTACACGGATTTGTTATGGGTATCCGAGGGGTTTACGAATTATTACCATTATCAGTTCCTGCTTCGACCGGGAGTGATTAACCTGAAAGAATATATTGAAGCCGTAACGTACCAGGTCACACGATACCGGCGTTTTCCGGGTTTTGAATACCAGAGCACAGCGGAAGCGTCGTTTGATGCCTGGATTAAATATTACCGGCAGCACGAAAACACGCCGAATTCGACGATTTCGTATTATCTGAAGGGATCGATGATCGCGTTTTTCCTGGATCTGGACATTCTCGAGGCGACGAATGGGCGACACCGATTGGATGATGTCATGCGGGAATTGTACCAGGAGCATTATGTCCGGAAATTTGATGGGTTCACGTATGACGATGTCGTCCGGACGGCGGAGAAGTATACCGGTCGGAAAATGGACGATTTCTTCCGGAAGTTTGTGTATGGGACAACGGACATGCCGTTTGAATCGTATTTTCAGAAGGTCGGTTTGGAATTGAAGGCCCAGGATCCGGATGATGATAAAATGAAGAAAGGCAATCTGGGTGTCCGGGTCACGATGAGAGAACATCGGCCGCATGTTTCTATTGTGCGCAGAAACAGCCCGGCCCAGGATGCTGGCATCCAGCCGAATGATGAGATTGTTGCAATGAATGGTTTGCGCGTCTTTTCGGATGAGGGTTTTACGGGCCGGTTGGAGCACATGAAGCCGGGGGACACCGTGGAAATCATGCTGGCTCGACAGCATGAAGTCAAAACAGTCACAGCGGTACTGGGTGAACCGGTCCCAGTAAAATATACGGCCAAACCGATCAAGAACTCCGGCGACGATCAGCGACGATTGTTCACCATGTGGACCGGTGGGAACATTGACGATCTTCGGGAGGTTCCCTGTCCGGATGCCTAATACACGTTCTCCTCGGATTCCGTTTTCCCGCTGGCGAAGCGCCGGGGTCTGGCTTTTTGCGCTGGTAGTGACCCTTGCTATGGCGGTACATCAGCGAAAAACCGGGCCGACTCAGCCAGTGGAAGGAACCGTCCGGATTGATCGAACGGTTTACTCCTACCGGTTGATTCGGAATCCAACGACGGATGCTCCTCTGACAGTGATGGTGCCGGCACCGGTAGGATACCGGGTTGAGGTCATCTGGCGTGAATACCCGACCACGCGGCCGTGGAAGCGAATTTCAGCGGATATTCATGAGGGATTCGCTATGGCCGCTATTCCTATTCAACCGTCAGCCGGAAAAGTGGAATATTACGTGGAATTATTAGGAGAAACGGAACGGGTACTGATTCCTGGTGCTAGCGGCAGAATCATTGCCCGATACAAAGATCCGGTGCCGGGATGGGCCCTGATTCCTCACATCCTGTTAATGTTTATTGCCATGGTATTATCCAACCGGTTGGGTGTAGGGATTATTCTCGGTGAACCCACCCGCCCGGATCTGATCATCATGGCGTTCGTTGCGCTGACGCTGGGGGGACTTATCTTCGGTCCGATTGTGCAAAATGAGGCATTCGGTGCGCCATGGACGGGATGGCCGGTTGGCCACGACCTGACAGACAACAAAATCGCGGTTACCTGGATTGCTTGGCTGATCGCGATTATACGGCTCCGGCGAGATTCAGCATGCCGCATATGGGTACTAACAGCGGCGATCATCACCTGTGCTACCTATCTGGTACCCCACAGTTTACTGGGTTCTCAGCATAATTATGACCCGGAACCATCGGTGATACAGGATTCATACGATTCCGCGATTCCGTTGATCCGGCCTTGACATTTTAAACTAAATTAGTACCATCTGGATTTGCCTCACGGAGAAGCCGGTGTAAATCCGGCACTGTCCCGCAACTGTGACCGGGGACGTCTCCCGCACGATATCCATGGGATATCAGCCACTGGAAAAGAACCATCCGGGAAGGCGCAGGAGATTGAATGATCCGGAAGTCAGGATATCCGGGGAGGCGTTATACCAGCCGTCCTTTCGTGGGGTGAAGGATTGGTTGATTTCCGAAAGCCGGCCCCAGTGCCGGCTTTCATCGTCTCACCCCGGGGAAATGATCGCGGATGATTCCGTGGTGCAAACGATTACGTGCTTTTTTTATTGCCGG
Source organism: candidate division CSSED10-310 bacterium (assembly GCA_016927515.1). Lineage (GTDB taxonomy): Bacteria > CSSED10-310 > CSSED10-310 > CSSED10-310 > CSSED10-310 > JAFGMN01. The sequence goes on from JAFGMN010000287.1 coordinate 5,347, forward strand.
AGCCATCGGTTTCATTATTGCCGGGTGTGGGGTTGATTGCATTGGCGTATCAGCGAGCGAAGACCCGGATGATACCGAAACAAAACCATTGGAATACAAGGAAACGATCGAAGTGAACGCTCGACGGCCGGATGATCCCAGTGGGATTATCGATTTGCCGGCGTTTGTGACGACGATTGAAATTGATGCCCAGGGAACGCGATTCCAGACCCTGCCGGAACTTCTAAGTGGTGTTGTCGGAGTGACAATCAAGGATTTTGGGGGACTCGGGAACCTCTCCACTGTGTCCATCCGTGGCAGCGCTGCCAACCAGGTTCTGGTGCTTCTCGATGGGATGCCTCTCAATACCGCTTCGGATGCGGGGATCAACCTGGCAACACTCCCGCTCGATGCCATTGAAAAAGTCGAGGTGTTGCGCGGAGCAGATTCCGCTGTTTACGGTAGCGGCGCTATGGGCGGTGTGATTAATCTAATTACGCGTCGTGCCCGTGAAGCTGGTTGGCAGACATCGGGAAGCCTGTCCATGGGGTCATATGATACACTGAATCTCAACACAGGATTGTGGCATAGTCTACCCCATTTCGATTGGCGGGTGATTGCGAATTATCGTCGAAGTGTCGGCGATTTTCCGTTTCGAAATAACCGCGGAACCGAATTCAATCCCGATGACGACACAATCGATCGCCGGGAAAATAATGCGTTCGATGCGATCGGTTTGACCACGGGTTTTCGACTCAAACCTGCTCAGGATCAAGAATTCTCGGGAACTTTCGATGGGTTTTATGACGATAAAGGAATCCCCGGAATGATCACGTTCCCATCTCCGCATGCGAAGCAGAAAGACCGTCGTATTACCGGAATTCTTCGGTATGAATCGGTCTGGCCCGGCGAAACCGGATACCGATTATTCGCAGAAGCATCGGGGAAATCCATCGCTTTGGATTTCGATGACCCGCTGGGTGAACAAACGGGGGTTCCCGTTACGACACGGCAACGGACCCGGGTATTGGGTGGGCGGATGGGTCTGGACGTTTATCATCTGGCAGGCAGCGGCGGCATGACTGTTCATTGGGAAGACGAGCGGCTTGATGATACGCATTTCGGTGTGCCTGACCGGACAACGGTTGCGGTCAATCTTCACCATGATCTGAGCGTTTTGAACGATTCGCTCTGGCTGACAACGATGCTGCGCTATGACACGATTTCTGATGCCGATGAACACTGGAGTCCCAAATTCGGGGTACGATGGTTTTTAACCGATCGTGTGTCGGTCCGGGCCAATGCAGGGATCGGATTTCGAGCCCCATCATTCAACGAGTTGTTTATGGAAGCTGGAATGATCGTCGGAAATGCGGATCTGGTTCCTGAAGAGTCCGTTAGTTACGATCTGGGGATTACGTGGGAAGCGTCGAGGGGACATCTGGAAGCAGCTGTTTTTCAAATAGATTCCGATGACCTCATTCAGTACGTGCTCGTTTCGGGTTTCCGATACAAACCGTTTAACATCGGGAAGGCCCGATCACGCGGATTTGAGATTGACGGGAGCTACCGGGTCGGCGCTGGATTTGTGCTGTCGGGATCCTATACCTGGGATGAAGCGATGGACGAATCCGGTGAACCCAATGTGGATGGAAAACAGATTCCCGGGAGACCGGAACATGATGTATTCGCTCGAGTTGCCTATGAATACGATCCAGTGACTGTGTGGTCAGAATGGCACTATCTCAGCGGTAATTTTGTGACGCGGGCCAATACGAAGGAACTGGATGACCGGAATACCGGTAATCTCGGAATATCGTGGAACATAAATCAATCCATCACCTGTGGAGTCGAAGTGAAGAATATCCTTGATGACGATGTCGTGGATATCCGCGGATTTCCTCTCCCACCCCGATCAGTGATGGCAACTGTGCAGGTTATGCGATGAAAACAACACGATTGATGAACCCATTCACCTCGAAATATGGGCGATGGCTGCCCATAATCCTGGTGCTCTGCGCTGGCTTTGCTGGATCCGGTCCAAAAGCGGCTGCTGCAGTTAGTGTTCTGGATCTGGAATCCGGCTGGGTAATGGACATAACTGAAATCATGGAAACGATCACCGGACTGGATCAAATCGACGGGATCACTTCCCTGGCGGCGGGAAATGCTGGCGATGATCTGATGATCGTTGAAGGGGGAGGAGACGTTGTTGTTCTTGATACCCATACATGGGGAATTTTAGCATCCATCAGCGAGATTGATCTCCGCCGTGTTTTCGGACTCCCCGATGGCGATGGTACAGTATCTTCCCTGCGTCTCGAAACCGCAGCCTCCGATTCACTGATGTACCGGGATGCTACCTACGGCGATTGGTATCGACTGGACCTGATCAACGGCCATGCCGAATTGTTTACCCTGTTGCCGATGCCTCATACGTTCTATACCGGATTCAGCTTCACATCTCCGTGGGATGTTGGAATGATTGTGTGCAGCGCGGGTGGAGCATGGTGGTACGAAACACTGCCTGATCGTCAAGCCATCGATCTGAATCTGGCTGAAATGGTTCACATCACCCCGACGCATGTGACAGAGTTTGAAATCGCTGTTTCCGGCAGGTTCTGGCGTTTTCTGATCGCGGTCGGCGCCGGCGGTTCACCCGGAACGCCAACTCCGACTCCCGGGCCGGGAACGCCGACTGCGACGCCGACGCCCGGAGGCACAGACTATTCCGTTCTGGTCGCCCACGGGGGAAGCAGCGAGGATATCTGGCGGATTCGATCCAGTGACTACGGCATCGAGCCGGGTCTGGCCCTGACCGGTGCAGCAGCGAATCAAATCGTGCTGCATGACGGCGAGCTTTACGTCATCAACAGCCTGTCTCACTCAATAACCGTATATGAAGCCGGATCGGTAGCCTTCAGGCGGGAAATGTCCACTGGGATCGGGAAAAATCCGTTTCTTATGGATTTTGTGGATAACGATCACATCTATGTGACACAGTTTACCGCCAATGTCGTGACTCGGATGAATTGCCGAACCGGAGCGATTGTGACCGATATTCCGATGCCGGATGAATTTCCTGCTGATCCCGGCGACACGACCTGGCCTCGTCCGATGGGTATCGAGGTGGTCGGCGGGATTGCCTATGTCGCGTGTGCCAATTTGAATGATACCTATTGTGCCGGTGGTCCGGGGATTCTTGTTCGGATCGATACGGCAACCAACCAGGTGATCGGCTGGACGGAAAGCGGTGGAAGGAATGCTGCCGGAGTGATCTATGATCCGAGATGGTCTGATTGGCTCTGGATAACGAATGCCGGGGACTACGTCACCGGATCAGGTTTCTCCGAAAACGGGACAATTGCTCTGTATTCTCTGACCGGCGGCACAATTGTCGATAGCATTCCGGTGTTTGACGCTCCGTACGAAATCGCATTTGGTGCAACAACGGCCTATTTCTCCAGCGCTGCTGAGGGTCGCATCGGACGGCTGAGTCTCGATGGTTTATCCCTGTTGACATCGATAGCGCTGCCCACTGCCGGCCATGGTCTGAACTATGTATCCGGCCTGGCCATGGGGCCTGATCAGCGGCTCTGGATACTCGAGTTCAATCATGATCGGCTGATTACTTTGGATACTCGAACGGGAGACGCTCTTGTCAACGATAGTACTATTGGTGATGGTCCGGATGCATTGGTGATCGTTGAATAAAATGATTGGAAAAGGAAAAACGATGGGTATGAAACGGCTGATTGGATATCTGATTCTGACCATCATGGCGATAGGCACCGTATGGGCGGATCCCTTCCCGGACGCCATAATTGAAATTGTTCCGGGAAGCGGCGGGGGATATGGAAGCGGCGGATTACCAGACATCGTCCTTGGACCGCCTGTTGGAGCCGGATTATCCGGTGGTTCTCTTGATGTGTTCAGCTTGGGTGACGGCGGTAGCATAACGCTTCAATTCGTCGACAACCGGGTTTTCGATGGCCCCGGCACTGACCTCATTATTTTCGAAAATCCGTTCTATGTTGCCGGTAACCCGGAAAACGTGTTCTGTGAAGTTGCTTTCGTTGAAGTCAGTATGGACGGCGAAACGTTTTTCCGCTTTCCAAATGATTACAATCCCGATGGTCAACCGGTGAACAATCCGGATAACTGGCTGGGATTCGCCGGCGTTATTCCGGTTATTAGTCATCCCGATAACGGTGTAGACCCAACGGATCCGTTAACGGCCGGTGGAGACTGTTTCGACCTGGCCGATGTCGGGTTGAGTGAGATCCGTTTTATTCGGATCATCGACACCGGTGAGGGCGATGCAGCCGCAGCTGATGATGATGGAGATACCATTGATGATCCCGGCATGCCGGGTGGCGATTACGCGGGTTTTGATCTTGATGCGATCGCAGCCGTTCACAGCATCGAGTTGTTCACACCGACACCCGAACCGACAGCGACACCGACACCCGAACCAACCACCGAAATGACGCCAACGCCAACGCCAGAACCGACGTTCACTGGGACAGCCACACCGTCCTCCGGGATCGTTTTCGATCTGGCGTTATCGGGTGAGCGGTTCACGACGGGTGATGCATTTATCCTTTCCACTCGATATCTCAATGAGGGTGAATCGCTCACCGGCATTGCTCGCTACATCATTCTGGATGTGGAGGGACTCCTGTTTTTCTGCCCGGGATGGACCCAGGAACCGAATTTTGATGTCGTGGCGATCCCTACGGGGGAATCCCTGGATCGCGTACTGGATTTTGTATGGCCGGAAGTGTCCAGTCACCTAGACGGCGTTATCGTGTGGGGCGGAATCGTCGCACCTGATGGATGTGTATTGGGGAATGTGGATTGGGTTGAATTCAGTTTTTGAATCCGTTGATTGCGCGCAATACTGGAAATAGATCATCTGAACCGAATGGAGAAAAATACTCGAAGAAATAGATAAAGGAGTCATAAAATGATAAAGCAACTGTTTGCTGCTTGTTTCGTGCTGATGAGCATTGTCGCAGCGGTGAAAGCCGTGCCAGCGGGTTATATATCGGAGCCAGTTATTCTTTCTGATCCACCGACGACTCAAAGCGGAGTCTTTAGCGTCGATTCGATGGGGCGGCTTTATTTCGGTCATGCCACAACTGACGATAGCTTGCGGGATCCGCGGACTGGCCGGGGAGCCAGTTCCGAGATATGGATATGGGACAGTGTGAACGGGGGATATTCGCAATTCTATGATTCTCCTGGTACCAACCCCAGTATCAACAGTGTTGCCGGAATTTGGATTGATGAAGGAACGAGCCCATGGACATATTTCATTGCCGATCAGCAGCCTGATCCTGCCAATCCCTGGACGACGGGAGCGGTGTGGATTGCCCAGGATCTGACCGGGGACGGGGATATTATGGACGGTGGCGATCGGCTGGATTTGCTGACGGTGGATACCAGTGTTCTGGTGTATATCAGCGACATCATCCGGGATGATATCACGGGTGAAATCTATGTGACCAATGCTGAAGGGCTCATGGGGAATCCAATGGTTTACCGGCTATTTGACGCCGATTCCAGTGGATTTATCGAAGCGAGTGAGATGACGGCATATTATCTTCTTGCCAATAATTCTGCGTATGCCGGCGGGTTGACGTTTGGTGAGGGACTAGACGAAATATACACCCATGAAAGCACCGGATCGGTCTATCGGCTCAGGGATCTGAACGATGATGGGGATGCGCTGGATAGCAATGAGGCGATTCTCTTTGCATCGCTCCCCATTGCCGGCGCTTTCGATATCGAATCCGATCCCGATGGAGATCTGTTTGTCACGGCGTCCGATTGGTCGACGTACACGCATGCAATCTACGAGATCACCACCTCGGGTTCTCCCGTTGTTACGGTGTTTGACGATCTGACCTCCGCTGTCGGTTCCATGGGCGGTATTGCATTTGGTCCCGGTCTGCATTTCGAGCCCGCTCCAGTGACACAAGGGGCTCGCTTATATCTGAATTATACAACCTCATCGTGGACCGATCCGGGACAGATCGGCTGTTATTACGGCCAGCCGACCGGTCCGGTGGAAACTCCTACCATGGGAACCTGGGGTATTGTGCTGCTGATTGCAGGCATCGGCACAATGCTTATCCGCCGCTCATGAAAGCGTCGGAAAACCTGTCATCGCTTGTCTGCCAGCCTAGCTGCCAGCCTGCTTGAGCGATCGCGTAATCAATTGATTGTAATTAATTAACTGATTGAGTAATTGAATGACTTTGTGCCCTCCTTCTGTGTTGAGTCAGGAGGAGGGCATCAGGATTGGGTGGACAACCGAGTTGAAATTACGCTATGAAGAATCCGGGGTAGATGGTTGGGTTCATTGACTGAAGGAGACGACATGAAGCGAGCGCTGTTGTTTTGCGTATATGTCCTATTTGGCGTGGTGACGGTTTCGGCGGACCGAGGGGTTCCTCCTTCGATGATTACCGGCTTGTCGCTAGTGGCAGATTCTTCACGGATCAAACTCGGTCTTCCCGATATCGATCAGTGGGTTGCGGAAGATGAAATGGATGAAACCGCGGGAATCCCTTTGCGGATCGGCGCGTTCCGGCCCGTTCCAGAGAATTCTAGCGCTTGGGCCGATTGCGTTGTTGATGTGGACTACGGCGTGATTTGGCGTCTTGCGATCACATCTCCGGGAGCCCTTGAAATCAAATTGTATCTTACGAACATCAAGCTCACGGAGCGTTGCGAACTGTTTGTTTATCGGGAAGGCGAGGCGGAGGCCGATCGCTTTTCACGGTCGGATGTGTCCGATGATGCGACATTATGGTCATGGGGGACAACCGGTGATTCCGTTGTTTTGGAATGGCATCACGATCTTGCGCCGGGCGAAACCTGGACAGATGGAACACCTCCGCCCTTTACTGTCCAGGCGATCAGCCATATTTATCGCGATATGGTTTCCACCATGGGAACCCGTGAAGGGAGTTGTCATAACGATGCTACGTGTGACGCAGATTACATCAACCAGCGCGATGCATCGGCATACATCGAGTTCAACGATGGTGGTACCTATATCTGTTCCGGAACCATGCTCAATTCAGCGGTTCAATCGTTTACACCATACTTTTTAACGGCCCATCACTGCATTTCAACCAATACGGTGGCGGCTTCGGTTAAAGCCTGGTTTTTCTATCATACACTGAATTGCGATGATCCCGCACCGGATCGCGGATACCGGACGGTGATGGGCGGTACGTTACTGGCTACGGGACCGGACCAGGGAGGCAGCGGGTCGGATTTTAGTCTGCTCCAGTTAAACAACGCTGACTACAGCGGCGTGTTTTTTGCTGGATGGGATCGCACCGCATTAACCACGGGAACAGAGGTCACGGGAATTCATCATCCGGATGGAGCATACAAGCGGATCAGCTATGGGACGGTGCGTTCGACGGGGTACAGCGGTCAATGGGGAGTCAATTGGGACCGGACGTCCAATCCGGGAGTCACCGAAGGTGGATCGTCTGGAAGTGCATTGTTCCATCATGGGACTCACCGCGTTGTGGGACAGTTGTGGGCAGGTTCATCCTCCTGCAGCTATCAGAACGGCCGGGACTACTATGGTCGGTTCGGCTTATCGTTCCAGAACGGCAGTTTGAGCCAGTGGCTGGGGAATGCCACTGCTGTGGATGGCGCGTATTACAATAGCTCAAATCCGACTCCAACCCCGCCGCCGACAGCCACACCCACTCCTCCCCATTCAGCCACGTTCACTCCAACACCCCGCCCCACGGGAACGTACATTCCGACCAATACGCCGCATGCTTCCTGGACACCGACCCCCAAGCCCGGATTGACAGTGGATCTGGCTATGTCCACCACACTGTTTCACCCCGGCGATTCGTTCTGGTGTCAGGTTCTGATCAGCAACAACGGGACCAGCACATATCCCAGCGTCGCGTTGTTTGCCGTCCTCGATATCCATGGAAACCTGTTCTTTCTGCCGGATTTTACTGATTTTAGTTACTACGGATTATTTCTCCCGCCGGGTCAGCAGACGATCGTTTTGATTCCTGCTTTCGAATGGCCGGAAGGTGCCGGGTCAGCCGAAGGCATCCAATGGTATGCAGGAATCACTGACAGTGGGATCAGCCGTTTACTGAGCAATTTCGATACACTTACATTTGGGTGGACGGAGTAGCGATTGCGGGGTCTATCCGAGTCCAGAGCACGGCTGTTTATCAAACTGGCTGATCCATGCGATTGTTCGTATGTACCGAATGGGTGAGGTGGCGGTGTGATATCAAGGAGGAATTGAATCATGAAGCGAGTTTTTATTTCTGCAGATATCGAGGGTGTAACCGGTGTTGTTCATTTTCATGAAACCGAGCGGGAAAAAGATGATTATGGCATATTCAGACGATTAATGACGGGTGAGGTCAATGCTGCCATCACCGGTGTTCTGGATGCTGGAGCTGATGATGTTGTCGTTCGGGATGCGCATGGAGATGCTCGGAACATACTTCCCGAGGAATTAAATCCCGCAGCACGGCTGATTCGGGGATGGGCGGATACTCCACTGTGCATGATGGAGGGCATCGGAGCATGCTTCGATGCGGTTGTTTTTATCGGATACCATGCTGCCGCGGATGTGCCAAATGCCACATTGAAACACACGATGAATCTGCGGATTGCGGAAGTGCAGGTCAATGGCATTCTGATGGCGGAGGCCGGTTTGAATGCCTTGATTGCCGGGATGTTCGACGTACCGGTAATCTGTATTGCCGGTGATCAGGCCATCTGCGACTATGCGAAAAGAACATTTGGAGAGATTGAAGTGGTCGCAGTGAAAGATGGGATAGGAAGCGCAGCACTGAATCTGCATCCGGAAAAAACGCGGGACTTGATTCGCACCGGGGCTCGAAGAGGGTTGGAACGTCTGGCTGAATTCACTCCGTTCAAACCGGATCCACCCTATGAATTTGTTGTTCGCTACCGGTATGAACATTCCGCATTCCGGGCAGCGTTCTATCCCGGCGTTGAACGCCTGGACAACGTCCGCGTCCGGTTTGCTTCGGATGATCTAATGGCATGCTTCCATTTCTTCTATTTTTGTCAGGAATAATTATGCGGTGGTCCATCGCCGAACTGAGCCCGGGTAGGCGGGGCAATACCGGACCACGTAAAAAACACCGATGGAACAGGTGCTGAAAACCATCGGCGCTCTCCGGTGCGAGGGCAATCGAATGCAAGTTGCCAGGCATGGAGCATCAAACGGGGAGATGCGTCATCAGGAGAACCATACAATCTGTCTCCAGCAACCGGATGTCCCCTTTCACTTAAATGAACCCGTATCTGGTGTTTTCGGCCGGTCAGAATCGTCACCGTCAGCAGACTAACTTCTCCTGCCGTAGCCAAAACCTCATACTGCGTGACAGCATGTTTTCCCGAGTTTACCCGACTCGTCATTTTTCGCGGATCATCTGGATCGCGTTCCAAGTGGTTTTCGATCGATCCGGGTGTTGGATAGGGAACGCCTCGAACGATGGCAACATACTTCTTCTCAACAGAATGATCTCGGAATTGCCGGTTCAACTCCCGGGTTGCCGCCGCTTTCCGACTCACAACCATGATTCCCGATGTTCCCATATCCAGCCGATGAACAAGAGCGATATGGGAATAGCCCAGTGTGGTTTCAAGGATATGGGGCAGTGTTCCCGCCCGGCCCTGCAACGTCTCTTCCGCCGGCATTCCCGCTGGTTTGTGTATCACAAGATACCAAGGGTCTTCATGAATAATAAGTGATCCAGAAGTACAACGCGAGGCGGTTGACTGTTGGGATGCAGAATCCGAAAGATCCGGATGGACTGGGGTGTAAATAGCAACAGTCTGCCCAGTAGTGACGATATATGATTGTCTACGAATGCGCATTCCATCAACCTGCACGGCTCCCTCTTCAATCCAACGACGGGCTGTTGACCGTGAAACACCGGTCAGATGCCGGTGTATCACTTTGTCCAGCCTGTCTTCATCTTCTGTCTTTTTTATTGTGATATATCGTCCTTTCAAGGTATACTCCCCATGTCCATCCTATATGATTCGGCTATTGTTCGAAAGAGGAGACGACATGACGGAGCGCGAAACCGGGATCGTTGAATGCAGAACCCTTGTGGCAGAAAAAATCAGCAATGATCCCTATCGGGAGGGTCATCCGTGGTCTATTTCGGTTCAGCAGAAACCCTGGCAGAATCGAGTAACGGTCCGGCAGGGAGGCCATGGGGTCAGACCGGTTTATTTTGCTGATTCTGAGAATCATCGTTTCCTGGGAACGGATTATCAGGAAATCGTTCAGTCATGCCGACGATTAACACCCAATCCGGATGGCAGAATGGAGTTGCTGCTGCTTGGGCGATGTATCGGAATGAATACACTTGTCTCTGAGATCCGACGGTTGCCGCCCGGTGATTATCACGAGTTAAATGGTCCACATGTAATGAGTTCCTGGATAGATGCGCTTGAAGACGGAGGGACTTCAACGGTTGAGTCCGTTGCTGACACGTTCATCGAAGGCGTCAAACAAAGCATCACATTTGATTCAACGGGCTGGTTACCCCTATCCGGCGGGTTGGATTCTCGTACCATTGCGGCTGCTGTTGGCAGTATACCTGGAGTTCGAGCCTATACCCGCGGCGATTCGCAGGATGGTGAGAGTGTTACGGCGACGCAGGTTGCCCGAAAAATTGGTCTGAGTCACCGGGCGTATCCGATAGAAGACAATTATATACAGACGTTTTCCATCCCCATCGTACGGATGACTGCTGGAATGGTCTCGTTTGATCACGGCCATGCCATTTACCCGATCTCAAAGCTAAAGAAGAGCAGTACCGGAATTGTCATGCCGGGGATCAACGGAGAATACGGGCGTGCATTCTGGCGGAAATCCATACCTCCTGATTCCCGGCCGGCAGTCGAAACCATGGGAGAAACTCTTTTCGGCATTGAGTCACTCATGCGAAAAAACCGATATCTCGATCTGTTGACCCCCGATGGGCATCGACAAATCGACCGAATTCGAGCAGATTATATCAGCGAGTATGTCGAGGCGGCGCAAAGTGCACGGTTTGATCATCCCACCGCCTGGAATGATGAGTTTTATCTCCGACATCGCGTCCGTTCATTTACGGCATTTGGAGCGGTCATTTGGGGTTCGTGCTTTTCCCTGGAGTTACCCTTTTTGAATTCTGACTACATCCTGGCTATGCGATCGCTTCCACCGAGCGAGCGCCAGGCTGCCATAGTTCACGCGGAAATCATCCGGCGGTGCGCTCCAGAACTCAACCGTATCAGGTTGCACCCATCCGGCCAGATGATTCAACCGTCACCATATGATCATCTGCGTCGAACCCTCAATCGGGTGATACGCCGATTGCATCCTTCAAAGCACACCCGATCCCATCATGATTATGCCGGTTGGATGCGGAATGAACGGCGCTTCGTCGAGCCGTTGATCAAGCGATCGGTTGAGTCGGCCTGTGGACTGGTTCATGAAACTGAGGTACAAAGGCTTTGGCGGGAACATCTGGCCGGGAAGGATCATCATCGAATTCTGGCCCGCTTGATCACCCTGGCGGTGTTCGACAGCGTGTTTCCCAGGGGAAGGGAACCAGATGAAGATTGTAGAAATCATATCGATCGGTGATGAAATCCTGATCGGTGATATCGTCAATAACAATGCTGCATTCATGGCCAGGCATCTCAGCCGGATCGACCTGGATGTCGGCTGGCATTCAGTTGTCGGAGATTCCGTGGATCGGATTGTCCAAGCCATGGAACTGGCGTGGAAACGGGCTGATATCGTACTCACAACGGGGGGTCTGGGACCGACTCACGATGATGTAACAAAGGATGCTCTGTGTCGCTTTTTCCGAACTGGCTACCAGTTTCATCCAGAAATCGTCGAGGAAGTACGCGCTCGGTTCATCGCCCGTGGCTATGAGATGCCGGATATTGTCCGAAATCAGGGGTTGATTCCCGCCGAAGCCGACCTGATCCGAAATGATCTCGGATCTGCTTTTGGCATCCGTTTCGATCGTGACGGGCGAACCCTGATTGCCATGCCCGGCGTTCCCATGGAAATGCAGGATATGTTTGTACGTCAGGTGATTCCTGCTCTTCAAGCTTTGTCCGATGGATCCGTATTTCTGATGCGCCGCATCAAAACGGCAGGCATCTTTGAATCGCAGCTGGTCACTCAATTCCGGCGTCTGAATGATGTGAGGGTTCTGGCTGATGTCGCCGTGCTTCCGAAATCCACTGGGGTGGAACTCCGATTCACCGTTCGGGCAAACAACCCGGAACGTGCCGAGAACTGTATGCAGACGATTCTTGCGTATGTATGGGAAGATCTCTCCCAATGGATCGTATCGGATGACGAACGCGATCTGGAACAAGTGGTCGGTGATCTTCTGGTTCAGCGGAATGCTACGGTTGCAACGGCTGAAAGCTGTACGGGGGGACTTATCGCACATATGCTGACCAATGTGCCGGGAAGTTCGCGGTATCTAATCGGAGGCATTGTCAGTTACGAAAATCGCATTAAAACCGGTTGGGTCGAAGTTCCGGTGGAATTGATCAGCCAATATGGAGCGGTCAGCTTTCCTGTAGCCGAAGCCATGGCCGAAGGTATCCGACGGGTCATGAAGACGGATTTCGGTGTGGCAACAACGGGGATTGCAGGCCCGGACGGCGGCACAATAGATAAACCTGTGGGGAGTGTGCATGTTGCCGTTGCCGGACCGGCGGATGTTGTGTCGGAGTATCACCGATTTCCGATGGACAGGCAGGGCAACAAGCAGCGGTTTGCAACCGCGGCTTTAGATTTACTTCGCAGGAGATTGGTGGGTCGCTGATCAAACAGTGCCGGATGGAGTCGTCATAATGGGAAAACTTGTAATAGCCGGAGGCTCCGGATTCATCGGCAGGCATCTCATCCGATCCCTGAAAGACAACGGACTGGAAATGATCGTTCTAACACGATCTGAGGGTTCGCGGTCCCGCGATCCCGATTACCGCGACGTTCGCTTCGTACAGTGGACGGCAGATGATCCAGATTGGATCAATGAACTTGCCGGAGCCGATGCGGTTGTCAATCTGGCGGGCAAACCAATTGGTTCCGGGCCTTGGACGAATCGCTCGAAATCGCTAATTATGTCCAGCCGTGTGGATACGGTCCGAACCCTGGTCAACGCCATTCAATCCGTTTCCTCTCCCCCGCGTTGCTACATTCAGGCATCAGCGGTTGGGTTTTATGGAACCCATACCACGATGAATGTGACTGAAAATGATGGACCCGGACAGGGATTCCTGGCAGATGTTTGCAGACAATGGGAATCCGGTATCATCCCGCTGAATACCCTGGGTATTCGCTCGGTTTGTCTCCGTTTTGGCATCGTACTGGGGATTCATGACGGATTTTATCGGCGGATGGCATGCCTCGTCCGCCATTTTATGGGAACCATCATCGGTTCCGGCCAGAACTGGATTTCCTGGATTCATTACCAGGATGTCGTGAAAATTATCCGACGCGCAATCACCGATGCCGGAATGACCGGTGCGTACAATGCGACCGCCCCCCAACCCATCCAAAACGGGCCGTTCATGCATACTCTCGCCCAAACTTGGTCCCGACCGCTCCTTCCAAGCCCACCGCTTTTCGTGCTTCGAATGACTCTCGGTGATATGCTGGATGAACTTATTCTCGCTTCCCATCATGTCGTTCCGCATCGGCTTCTCCAATCCGCTTTCACGTTCCACTATTCAAATTGTGGCAACGCATTGCTCCAATTGCGGGAGGAATGCCGACGACGTAAACATCCCATCTCATGCCCGAAAAACCCGCAGTGACAGGATTAAACAATGATCGCTCCCGTTCGCGTTTCGCTGAGGGCATCGACCATTATGCTGCTGCTCGTTTTATTGCCTGTCATTTTAATCATTCAATCCCGCCGATTCGGTATTTCGTTCATTGTGATCGATCATCCGTGACCGATCGGCAGAGTCGCGAAAAACGATAAGGGACTCTCGGTTTCGATGCCGGAAGAATCGATCGAATATAGATTGAGAAAACGGGGTTCTATCCAGTGAAAAAACACGATGCATCTGGTAATCTCTAGAGAGATTCGATCGGGAATTCGGGCTTTTTTGATTGGAGAGAGTGTAGCGGTATTCGATGAAGGCGAATCGACCATTACGTTATAGGGTGACACGCATCTTTTTTATTCTTTTCATGCTATGGATCCTGCCCCCCACTCTTCCGGTTTTGTCGACGAGCATCAATCAACCCGTGATCTTCCGATACCGACTGGCCACGGATCCACCAACACTGGATCCGGCCTTGTCGACGGATACGACGTCCGGCACCGTCATTTTGAAGATTCATGACGGACTGGTTCAGTTTGATCCGGAAACTCTGGAGGTGATCCCGGCTGTTGCCCGGTCCTGGGATGTGTCTCCGGATGGTCTGCGCTATACGTTCTATCTCCGTGATGATGTTCGTTTTCATAATGGCCGACGCGTGACTGCTCACGATGTGAAAACGAGTTTTGAACGGGTGCTGAATCCAGCGACCCGATCGGGGCGGACATTTGTTCTGGAGCCTCTGTTGGGGTCTGAGGCATTCATGAACCGGCAGGTCGATCACATCGAAGGGATTACCGTGCTGGATGACATGACGGTAAGTTTAGTGCTGAAAGAACCGTTTTCACCCTTTCTCGCTCAGCTTTGTATGGAAGCCGCGTCCATAATTCCGATTGAAGAATGCGGATCCGGCGAGACCACGTTCAGCTCGCGATCGGTGGGTTGTGGCCCGTTTGTTTTTCGATCATGGAAACATGATGTCGAGGTGATCCTGGAAAAAAACCCGGATTATTATGGGAACAAACCGTCCATTGATCGGATAGAATTCAGGATTATTCAGTCGGTTCCAACGGCATTCGAAGAATACAAGGCGGATGGACTGGATATGCTCGATCAGATACCGACCGGACAGATTCAAGCTCTTCGTAAAACATTCGCCGACGAGATTCGTATCTGGCCGTATTTATCGATTTACTACATCGGGTTGAACTTGGACCGGCTACCGTTTAAGGACAATGTGAAACTGAGACAGGCGATGAACCATGCCGTTGACCGGGAGAAAATGTGCCGGGCGATTAAGGAAGGATTGGCCTATCCCATTGCTGGAGTTCTCCCTCCGGGAATCCCTGGCCACGATCCAGACCTGACGGGCTATACCTATGATCCGGAACGAGCGACGCAGTTGCTTGCGGAAGCGGGATATCCCGGAGGCGAGGGGTTGCCGGTGTTGACGCTTTGGCATAATCGGGATCCGCGCCATGGCCTCATCGGACAATGCATCCAGTATTATCTGGGAAGGATCGGTGTGCGGATCCGGTTGAAAAATGTGGAGTGGGCTGCATACATTGAGGCAGTGGATGAAGCGGAACCGGACTTGTTTCGAATGGGCTGGGTAGCGGATTACCCGGATGCGGATAATTTTCTGTTTACATTGCTGCACAGCAGTCAGTTTGGATCGGCTGGGAACTATGCACGATTTAGTCATCCGGAGTTTGATCGCCTGACGTCCGAAGCAAAAAGGATCACGGATCGAGATGTCCGGCTCGCACTCTACCGGGAAGCCGAACGCATTGCCATTGAGCAAGCGCCATGGATTTTTATCTATTATGAACGCGAATTGGCCATGATCAAACCCCGGTGGGATAACATTATATTGACGCCTCAAGGGGATTTCGCAATCCCGCTGGAACGGGTTCGTCTGAAAGAAACTAGGCAATGACGGCCTATCTGATTCGCAGGTTATTGTCGGTTGTTCCGACTATTTTTGGTGTGACGACACTGATCTTCTTTATTCTGTTCCTCATACCGGGTGATCCCGTGAGGGTGATGCTGGGACAGCATGGAGACCCCGAAACGCGCCGACGGATCACACAAGAATTAGGGCTCGACAAACCCGCTAGTGTGCAATACTGCATGTACATGACCCGTGTTTTTTCGGGTGATTTGGGCACTTCGTATCGGAGCGGAGAAAAAGTCGTTGATATTCTGATGGATCGGATGCCGGCGACGATTTTGCTGGCAGTATCTGCGATGATTCTTAGCGTAGTCCTGGGCATGACCGCCGGTATCCTGGCTGCGGTCCGGCAGAACCAATTCATGGATTTCCTGATCATGATCCTGTCTCTCATCGGTATTTCCACACCGGTTTTCTGGCTCGGCCTGGTCCTCATTCTGATCTTTGCATCAATCGGTTTTGACGGTTCCGCAATCATTTTCGGATGGCTTCCTGTCAGTGGGTACGGTGATCCCGGCTGGGATCGAATCAGGCATTTAGCTTTGCCGGCTATCAGCCTTTCGGCTATCGGCATGGGTTATATTGCGCGGATGACCCGATCGAGTATTCTCGAAGTTATCCGGCAGGACTATATTCGGACGGCGGCGGCGAAAGGACTGCCGACCCGTTTGATTGTTTTCAGACATGCACTGCGAAATGCCCTGATTCCTGTCGTTACCGTAATCGGAATGAACTTTGCCGCATTGCTGGGTGGGGCCGTCGCGACCGAGACAGTTTTTGCATGGCCTGGCATTGGCAAAGTCATTGTCGATTCCATCCGACAATTGGATGCGCCGGTGGTGGAAGGGGGGGTCATGATCATGGCCCTTGCCTTCATTTTAATTAATGTCCTGGTTGATATACTGTACATGGCTATCGATCCGCGGATTCGATTGAATTAAAAAAGGACTCCATAATGGGTATCTGGAAGGAAATCACGTGTTCAAAACTGGCTGTTGCCGGAATGCTCCTTGTGGGTTCCCTCATTGTTATCGCAGGGATTGGTCCTTTCATCTGTCCGCATGATCCGTTTGAAATCGATCTTGATCGGGTGATTGCAGAACCGTATGGACCGAAAGCACCTTCCCGGACACATCCGTTTGGAACGGACGATCTTGGGCGGGATCTTTTGGCCCGGATCATTTATGGATCCCGCGTGTCTTTGCAGATCGGCGTACTGGCCATGGTCATTGCTGTTGGAATCGGTGTCACGATGGGTACGTTAGCGGGTTATTTCGGCGGGTGGGTTGATATGATCATCACCTGGCTGATGGATACGGCATTTGCGTTCCCGGCTGCCTTGCTGGCGATCGCTGTGATGGCTATCGTTCCTAATCCCGACATTTTCTGGATTTTCGTTGTGTTGGGCTTAATCGGCTGGGCCGGCATCGCACGGATTGTCAGAGGCCGCGTTCTGGCCGTCCGATCGGAAGAATACGCATCCGCTGCCCGTGCACTTGGTGCCGGTCACGTGCGGATTATGCTCCGGCATATCCTTCCAAATTGCACCGCTCCTTTGATGGTTGCCGCAACGATGAATGTTGCTGGAAACATTCTGACGGAAGCCTGGTTATCCTTCCTCGGATTGGGAGCGCAACCTCCGATTCCCAGTTGGGGTCTGATGGTGACCGAGGGACAAGCTTATATGTCCACGCATTACTGGATGTGTCTTTATCCCGGCCTGGCGATCGCACTGACGGTTCTCGGATGGAATCTTCTCGGAGATGGCCTCCGGGATGCTCTCGACCCCCGTTTAAAAGATGTATAATCGTTTCGATGGATCATTATTTGGTGGATGAGGTACATGATGAAGAAAAATCGTAAAATTCAGATCATCGGCGGGGGATACCTCGAAGTACAGGAAATCCTTGATCGATTTGGTGAAGCCCGCCTTCCAATTCAAGCAATCCAGATCGCTCAACATGATACCCGTGTGGGTGAAATCCATGAGTTCATGGGTGAACCGATTCTGGTTGTGAATGTGGATGATTTATCGGATGAAACGTATGATGCCGCAATTCTGCTATCTCCAATCACTCAATGGGAGCGCTTGACACGCGAAAAGGTTCTGGGCAATACCCCCCTTATCGATATGGCTGGGCATTTTACACCAGGTCCCAATATACCCGTTCTCCTGCCGGATCTTCATTCCGAATCTATTCGATCACTCCCGATGATTGGAGTGGTTCCCACCGGTACCGCTCACGCGATCGCATCCATCCTGAAAGCGACCGGCGAATTGGCTTCCTGGCGCTGTATTACCGCTTTTACAGTCCAGGGCTCAGCACGTCATGGCTCCAGGAAAGCGATGGACGAACTGTTCGATCAAACCCGGGCGATCCTGGGCTTTAAAGATATCGAATGTGAGTGCTTTCCACGCCAACTCGCTTTCAACGTCTTTCACGCTGATCCGACGGATTATCGCTCTTCCGGTATCCAGGCCGTTGCCCGATTCGTGACCTCCAACCCGGATCTGAATGTTTATACCGATCATGTTTGGAGTGGTTTCTTTGTCGGAATACTGGGAACGTGTTGGCTTGAATCCAGCCGCACATTCGATCGGAACATGATTAGAGAGAGATTGTCATCAATAAATCGATTCACATGGGATGATGATTGGGAAGGCGCTCTCTCGTTTGTTGGGTGCGATGAGATTTTTTTGCGTGAATACGATGACCGGTCCGAAACTCCAAGCCGCTTGACGCTTCGATTCGGCATGGATAATCTGCGCAGAGGTTTGTCAACGACGCTGGTGAATCTATTTAACGCCGTATGGGGGGAAGATTAAACATGAAACCGGTGAATACTCGTTTCGCATCTGTTATCACCTGCTTGATTGTATGTCTGCTTTTAACGGGGTGCGATGCGTTCAAATCATGGTTCGATACCACTGCCACGCAAACAGTCATCGGGTCAAAAGAACGAGCCAATTTGACCAAACTCCAGACGGACTTGCGGACGATCCGCCGTTCTGTAGAGGTTTTCCATGCGCAGAACGGGCGCTATCCGGATTCCCTCGAGGAACTGGCCGCACGGGGCATCATTCATCGAATTCCGCGGGAAGCCTGCGGTGGCGAATGGATATATGACCGATATACTGGTGATGTCCGAAGCAGTTCTCATCCGGACATGGTGCTGGAATAGGAGAAAGGTATGAATAAATTCCTGGTTTTCGATGAACGGTATCAGATGTACCGGCTTCCCTTGGGATACTCCCTGGGCGATCTCGATACCATCCGCACAATCTTCGGTCGTCAATCCGGTAATGCCTCCGTCGCGTTGCCCGTTCTTCCGCCACAAACCGATGTGATCAATGATTTCGGAGACAGGGGATACTTGGTTTTTCCTCCCTTCGAATTGTCAGTGCGGATGACGGCGTTTATGGAGAAAACCATTGTTCATGTCCGGGAGTTGAAGGGGAAAGGATACGATTACAACCATCCGGACTTCAAGAAATACCTGGAAGCCCGTGATGAAATCATCGGCTATATTGCCGATCGGCTGGAAAATGTTATCGAGCAGGAACGCAGGCTGGGTATCTTCAATTTGTTCTGGTTGGTTGTCACTCGAATCGCCGTGGACAGCCTGAATGAATCGCTCGTCAAACTGAATGCCAGTCAGGGTACTCGCTTTCTCATGCAACCGCATGTGCGAAGTATGCTGAAGCAATCGTTGGATCAGGTGTATGAAAAGCTGAAATACAAGGATGAGCTGTTTCGGAAAACAGTGCCATTTTACCGGAGTACGGTCCGGACGCGTATGGGTGCGTCATTCAATTACATGTTTGTCAACGATATGCTGGATATTCAGCTCAGCCTGCTTGAGAATGCCATTCCTCCGGTGGATCCACTGCATATGATCGAAAAATTGATTGTCGATGAAAACGCAGATTATTTCATCACATACAAAGACTTCGAGGCCGTGTATCACAGTGTAAAATTCTGGGTTGATGAAGCCATCGCTTCGGAAGATGACTGGCTGTGTCACGTGATCAATCACACCCTGGGGATGGAAATGGACGTGATCCGACGGATGGACTCCCACATTATCGTTTTCGAACCCAAATTCATCTACACTATGCAGGACCGGTTGCGCCGTATCCCTGTGCTCCGTCCGGGTAAAGGTCTTACAAAGAAAAATCTCGTGACGGAGATCGGTGAAAAAATCTATGACCAAGTGCTGGTGGACTACATTAAATTGGCCCGGGAACTGCAGAAAACGGAGATCATTACGTTTTTTCGCAATACGATTCGGTTGATGGGTACGGAAACATGGTCGGGTGAAGATGAGAAGAAAGAAGCCGCTGCGGTGGAGGACAAGATAACCTATAACCTTGATAAGGGAACAATCATCAACGATCTCCGGGATGTGACCATCCTGTTCATTGACCTTCGCGCTTCCACGGAACTGTCGTCCGGAACAATTTCCAGTAGTGAGCTGATCAAAACACTGTATGCTTTTTTCGATCCAGCACTGGACATAATCGGTTATTTCGGCGGGCAAATCCGGTTTTTCGCTGGTGACGCCATTCTGGCGACATTCAGCGATCAACTCCCCCAGGACAAACGAACGATCAATGCAGTGAAATCGGGAATTGCTGTGCAATTAATGCTGACCCGGATGGTGGCGGACAAAAAACTGCCACTGGAAGGCGCTGGCGTTGGCGTGCATGTTGGTTCGCTGGAGAGTGCATATATATTCCGGGATGAAAACAGCAAATTCAACACGGTGATCGGATGGTCCGCTAACGTGGCGAGCCGGCTGAGCTCCGGTAAATCATCCAGTCGCGAAAAGCGCGCGGATCCTCTGTTCCGAAGAGAAATCAATGATTTATTGCAGGATATTCTCGAAAATACGAAAAACAGGATCACGCCGAATGTCCGAGAGGATATTGTCAATATCTTCGAAGGATTCACAAGTGAAGACTCGGAACACGGCATATCGTCCCGGGCGTATCAGAAGTTGCCTGATACAAAAGAAAAACCAGGTTTTTTCCGGGTGAACGTGATCAGTGGTATTCTGCATAATAACGGGGTCGCCTTATCGGATGCTGCCCTGAAAGATCTCCAACATCATGTAACGCTCACCGAAAAGACATGGCGAGAAAGCAACCAGTTTGTCTATAGGAATGAAGGGGACAGTCAGGATATTGTATTCAGACCGGTTGGCGATGCGCATTTAAAGGGTATTCAAGAGGCGATTATGGTATGGTCTGCTCAACCGGCTGATACGGAATCGCGGCCGAATGGGCGGGACAATGGATAACCACCGGATTCAACATAAAATTCTTGACTTAAAAAAGCAGCACGATGCAGCCATTCTAGTTCATAATTATCAGCGGCCAGAAATCCAAGAACTGGCGGATTATCTTGGAGACTCGCTGGATCTGGCCCGTCGGGCAATGATGCTGCCTCAGCCGGTTATCGTATTCTGCGGTGTGCATTTCATGGCGGAAAGTGCCGCAATTCTGGCTCCCGAAAAGACCATTCTATTGCCGCATCCGGATGCCGGGTGTCCCCTGGCGGACTGCGCTTCTCCGGATAGGGTCCGCGATGCCCGAAAACAGCATCCGGACGCCGTGTTTATCGCCTATATCAACACGTCGGCTGCTGTCAAGGCAGAAGTCGATGTTGTTTGCACGTCGGCCAATGCACTGAGAATTATAAAACGACTGTCCGATCGAGAAATCTGTTACCTTCCCGATAAAAACCTAGCGGCTTATGCTGCGGAGAAACTGGGTATCCGGATGATCCCCTGGCCTGGGCAGTGTTACGTTCACGATCATTTGATCGATCTCGAGACTGTGGAAAGATTGAAGGAACAGAATCCTGGTGCGGTGGTGATGGCCCACCCCGAAGCGTCGCCGGCTGTTCTGAAAACAGCCGACATTGTCACGGGAACGAGTGGAATGATTCGAGAGGCGATCAGCAGTCGGAATTCTCATTTTATTGTGGTCACCGAGCGAGGCCTTGTGGAGCGGATGCGTCGGGAGATACCGGGGAAAACATTTATTCCTATCCCGACGGCCGTGTGTTCCCAGATGAAACTGACAACCCTTGAAACGGTCCTGGATTCGCTGCAGTATTTTCAGCATGTGATATCGGTACCTGGACCGGTGGCGGTAAAAGCTCGACGATCCTTAGACCGGATGCTGGAGTTATCGGAGTGAAACCGTCTGTACCGATTGCAGATGTCCTGATTGTCGGATCCGGAGCTGCCGGATTGATGTTTGCTGCACACATTTCCAAGTATCACCAGGTGCATGTCATCACAAAGGACACGGCAACGGAATCCAATACACGGTATGCTCAGGGCGGAATTGCCGCCGTTCTTTCCATCGACGATTCGTATGCCAAACATATTGATGATACGCTGCGTGCCGGTGATGGTCTCAGTGATCCGGAAGCTGTTAACATTCTTGTCAAAGAAGCGCCTGCACGAATATTCGATCTCATGTGCATGGGTGTTGATTTCGACCGCTTGACAGACAACGCCCTTCAGTTTACGCGTGAGGGCGGGCACTCCGGACGGCGTGTGATTCACGTGGGCGATATGACGGGACAGGCGATAGAGTCTGCACTGTGGAACAGTGTAATCAAAGAAAACATCTGTGTCTCCGACCATCGGATGGTCACGCGTTTACTGGTTCGGGACAATATCTGTTACGGAGTCGAAAGTCTGGATAAGAGCGGGAAGGTGTGTCGTTCATATGCCAAAAGCGTGTTTTTGGCAACCGGTGGAGCAGGCCAGATGTTTGCCAAGACAACCAATCCCGAGATTGCAACCGGAGACGGGTTTGTTATGGCTGCGGAGTCCGGGGCAGACATGATGCACCTGGAATTCATCCAGTTTCATCCGACCGCCCTCGCTATGGAAGGAGCGCCGTGTTTTCTGATCAGCGAGGCGACACGCGGAGAGGGTGGATTGCTGCTGACCATCGATTTGCACCGGTTTATGCACGAATACCATGCAATGGCCGAACTCGCTCCCCGGGATATCGTATCCCGTGCCATTGTTGCTGAGATGGAAAAAACAAGCGCGCCCCATGTGTTCCTGGATTTAACCGGACAAGGCCGAGAATATGTCGAAAAACGATTTCCGACAATTACCCAGACGGTGATGCAGTATGGGTTACATCCCGGGGAAAACCGTCTACCGGTTGCTCCCGCAGCACATTATATGTGCGGTGGAGTGAAAACGGACATTGATGGCAGGACATCGATTCAGGGCCTGTATGCAGGCGGCGAAGTGGCATGTACCGGAGTTCATGGTGCCAACCGGTTGGCGTCAAATTCGCTTCTTGAATCGGTCGTCTTCGCGTATCGCGCTGCTGTCAATGCGGACCGTCGGATTCGATATCTGCCAGAATCCTGGTATGACGGAATCAATCCGTTTATCGATGAGGCACCACCGGAATGGAACAGTGGCAGTCCTGAAGACGGCCTAATCGCCGATTTGACCAACCGATTGCAGGTTACGAACTGGAAACATTGTGGAATCATCCGCTCTGACCGGGGCCTTCAGCAAGGATTGAACGAGATCGAGCGGATTGAGGGAGAGTTCAGAACGGCGGGCGGACATCGGTCAGGAAAGGGAAAGGCACTTGCACTGGCCAATCTGATCAAATTGTCGAAACGGGTCTATGAATCGGCGGCAGGGAGACGCATCAACGCTGGCGCTCATTACAACGTGAATTGTGCCAACAGCCAATCCGAACGTGATTTCAAAAACGACAGGGAGGATAATCGTGGAACATGAGGTATCGACACTGGGATCTCTGATGGTGGAAATCGGGTTTTTCGGTTGGATCGGCTGCACACTCGCATTGATCTTTAAGGGGTTCACCGAAGATAATGAACTTGTACCCCGTCGCGCACTCCTCTGGGGGATTCTCATCGTTGTCTTTTACGGCATGTGGATCGCCGGCCTGAAAATCGCCTGAGATTGAGATGGAACTGACTGTATGAAACGAGCAATCAACATCGGCCTGGGGATCGTTCTGAGCGTCGCCCTATTCTACCTGTTCATTAAAGATGTCAACCAGATTCCCCTGTCCGCTGACTCCGGGAACGGCCACGGTTCCGATTCATTCAGGGATCGCGTGCTCTATGTCGCCGACGTTAACAATTTCGAGCCGGGCGATGTTTTCCATATTACGTCTGAGACGGTGAAAGAACCGATTCGCTGCCAGATCGATACCATCCAACCGGGTTTGCCGAGTCAAAACAAACCATTCCTGGTGACAACCGATACCATACCACAGGAACTGGCAATGAAGGATCATCCACGGATTCACTTCCCACGCCTCCAACGAGCGCTTGCGAGAGCTAACTATTGGTGGTTGATTCCGTGTCTGATCTGCACGATGATCGCATTAATGATCAGGGCATATCGATGGAAATTTTTCTTCATCGAATACTCCCGCATTCAATTTTCATCTTTGTGGAGGTCTGTCTGTATTGGATATATGGCCAACAACGTTCTACCGTTCCGGATCGGCGAAATCGTGAGGGCCTGGTTTTTCGGACACAAGGAAAATCGCCGAACATCGGAAGTTTTCGGAACAATCGTTCTGGAGCGTGTTTTTGATATCTTGTCCATTCTAATCCTCTATGTCGCGTTCGTGATTTATTTCGCTTCCAATAATTCCGATATCTTGCTGGACTGGATGGTCTACGGCGCATACATCATGGGAATCGTCGCTGTCGGGTCTCTCGGTGCACTGATCGCACTCCGCTTCTGGACTCGGCCGGCCCGGATCATCATCAATTCAATCTTCCGGCCTTTTCCTGCCCGCTTCGGCCGGAAAGTAAACCATATGGTGGATGCTTTCATCGAAGGACTCCGAATCTTTGACTCCTGGCGCTGTATTCTGTCAGCGTTTGGGCTATCGATGATTATCTGGATTGACCTGGCCGTTGCTTACCTGTTTGTGTTTTACGCTGTCGATATTCACACGTCACTGTTTGTGTCCCTGTTTCTCATCGTCGCCCTAGCGTTCGCCGTGTCCATACCCTCGATGCCGGGATTCATCGGGACATTTCACTTTGTCGGTGCTCAGGTTTTAATGAGAATGAATCTTAGCGGCAACATTGAAGCATATGTGCTACTGGCTCATCTGATGGCCTATATTCCAGTTGTTATTCTAGGTTTTTTCTATCTCAGTCTGGAAAATATATCCTGGAAGGAAATGCGCGAAAACGCCATGAAGTTCGCTTCAGAGACAGGTGCTGCGGGGTCATAAAGCGATGACAAGCAGTATACCCGATCCGGTCTTCACACTGGCGGAAGATCTAGTCTGGACAGGAGTCCGGCCGAATCGAAAAAAAGGCCAGAATTACCTGATATCGCCAACATCACGCGATCGGATTCTTGAATCTGCAGATGTATCGGATGCTGACCGGGTACTTGAGATCGGACCGGGAACTGGGATTCTCACATGGGGACTCATTCCCCGGGTGAGAGAGCTGATTGCAGTTGAAACGGAGCCAGCCATGGTCAGATTGCTGAACGAACGATTCCAGGGGATCGGTCATTTTCGAGTCATATGCGGGAACGGATTAGATGCGATGCACGATCTCCTTCGCGATTCACCCGTACAACCCATGAAAATAGTCAGTAACTTGCCTTATTCCATAACTTCCCCGCTTCTCATGACCATGTGTTCCCTGGCTGATTACTACTCCAACGGAACCTTGCTGCTGCAAAAAGACTTGGTGGATCGGGTCACCGCCGCTCCCGGAGACCGCGAACGAGGAGCATTGTCCGTTCTCGTTCAATCCCGGTTCGAGGTTCGCTGCGCTTTTCGAGTTAAAGCTACACATTTCCGACCGAAACCATCCGTCGAGTCAGCCGTTCTGGTGATGCGGCGCCGACCGGATCGATTCGGATCATGCTGGTCACATTTTCTGCACGTTGTTTTAACTTGTTTTCAGCAAAGACGAAAAACCATTTTGAACAATCTTCGCGCAGTCTGTCCGCACGGATGTGCCGAAAGGCTGCTGAAGGATTCTGGGATTGATCCCGGCCTGCGACCCCAGCAACTCGATGAAGATGCTTTTCTGATAATCACTCGTTTCCTCGCTGAAAATCACCTGCTATCTTCGACCGGAGTTTGATAGAATATGACAATGTTACATGCCATTATACTGGGTATCATCCAAGGAATTACCGAGTTTCTTCCGATTTCGAGCTCGGGACATCTCGTCTTGGTTCAATCGATTCTTCCCCGTTTTTCAGCTCCGGGTCTCGTTTTCGATATCATCCTGCATGCGGGAACATTGGTTGCCGTTCTGTTTTATTATGCCCAAGATATCACCCGGTTCGCGAAAGGAATTGCCGGGAAACTGCCGCCAGAGGAGAACCGTTCAGTCAGATCCTGGCTCATTGCTCTGGCGGTGGCGACTGTACCCGCCGGTATTGTTGCTGCAAGTGTCGGCGATATCATCGAATCCATGTTCGAAAATCCGGCGATGACGTCTGTTTTTCTGGGGTTCACAGGTCTCATTCTTTTTTGGGGTGAACGCATGAAGTCTGCCCATCCCGATAGGTCAGCATCTGAACATAGGATCCCATGGCGCATGGCCCTCATCATCGGCCTGGCACAAGCACTGGCTCTCCTTCCCGGCATTTCTCGCTCGGGCATGACGATGGCAGCCGGTATTGCACTCGGTTTGCCAAGGGAAACCGCAACCCGATTTTCATTTCTTCTCATGATTCCAGCAGTAGCCGGAGCCGTTGCACTGAAATCATTAGAAATCCCGTCCCTCATTTCAACCGGAACGGTCGGCTATTCCGAACTCGCTGTTGGCTTCGTTGCGTCGGCGATCGCAGGATATTTGGCGATTACGGGATTGCTTCGGTTGATTAAAAAATACACGTTCAATGTCTTCGCTGTATACTGCTTGATCGCTGGGACGGCATCCCTTTTAGCTCTTACTGCTCATTAAATGCTTCTGCCAGTCGGGTTAAAACATCGTTGGCAAAACCTTGTAGATGGATCATGTCGTATAAACGCGTCAATACCGTGGCATCGGGGTTGATCTCAATCAACCGACAGCCATGCCGCAATGCGATTTCTGGAAATTCATTCACAGGATGAACGATCCCGGATGTTCCAATAAATAAAATCGTATCCGCTTTCCGAATCGCTTCCAAACACGCAAAATACCATGTCGATGGAATCGATTCACCGAACAGTACGGCTTCAGGTTTCAGGATTCCACCGCATCGACACATTGGCGGCAGGTCTACACTGTCGAAAATCATTCCCCGGCTGTGTATGATCTGACCACATGTCGTGCAGATCAAATTGCGCAAACTGCCATGCACTTCAATCACGTGATGGCTGCCTGCCTGTTGATGCAGATCATCGATGTTCTGCGTTATAATGCCCTGCAACAGACCCTTCTGCTCCCATTCAGCCAGTATTGTGTGTGCAGCATTGGGGCGAGCATCGATGAGTTGGTCATACAGTTCAAGGAAAAACTCCCATGAACGACGCGGGTTTTCACGGAATCCCTCGATACTGGCATATACGGACGGATCGTATGTATTCCATAGCCCCGTGTCTCCCCGAAATGCCGGAATGCCACTGTCCACAGAAATTCCGGCACCCGTGACGGCAATCATGTGGCGGGAATCGCGGATCAGTTGAATCGCATGATCGAAAACCGATAGTTGCATGTTCGTCTCCCTGAATCATTCTAGCCAAGATGACCGGGGTTGGCAAAAACGGGCCTTGGCATTTACGATCCAACGCGATATGGTCAATATTATCGTCCGTTCAGCACGTTGACGGAATGGTTGTTAACAGGAGACGCCGTGTGAAAGAATTATTGGAATTAGCAGTAGACAGGCTGAGAGAAAAGGGTGTCGATTACGGAGATGCTCGTATAGGATGGTATCGGTATCAAAACATCCAGGTCAGGGACAGTGTCGCCGTAAATTTGTCAACGCATGGATCGGAGGGTATTGGTATCCGGGCACGCGTTGGAGGAGGATGGGGCTTTTTCTCTACTCAAGACCTGACGCAGGATGGTGTCGTTTTGGCTGTTGACAGGGCGCTGGAGATCGCTCGAGCCAGTGCCATGCTATCGATGAATGCGCCATTCGCACAAGAAGCAACGCATCAGGTTGTTTGGAAAACGCCATATGAGATTGATCCGTTCTCGATATCCATTCAGGAGAAAACGGATTTGTTAATGGAGATCAATCGGGTGATCCGGTCGAATCCGGCGGTAGCCAGGGCTGTATCGTTCTTGAATTTCAGCCGGGAGCATAAAATGTTTATGAGTACGGAAGGAAGCCAGTCCGATCAGTTGCTGATGCGGGTTGATGGAGCTTGCATTGCGACGGCGATTGGTCCGGAGGGTTTTGAATCTCGGACGTTTTCACTGACACCATTGAACATTGGATATGAGCATGTGTTGAAAGCTCCATGGTTTGATGAAGCAGCTCGGATAGCCGATGAAGCGGTAGAAAAACTGCATGCCCCTGTATGCCCGGAAGAGCAGACGGATTTGATTCTGTTACCGACCCATACGTGCTTGGTTATTCATGAAACAATCGGGCATGCTACGGAATTGGACCGGGTGATGGGTTGGGAAGCGGATATGGCTGGAACAAGTTTCGCGACTACGGACCGGTTGCGACGCCTGCAGTATGGAAGCGAGATATTCAACGTTGTAGCGGATCGAACCATGCCCAATGGCCGATCCACCGTGATGGTCGATGATGAAGGTGTGGCGACGGGAGCGTGGCATCTCATTCGTGATGGAGTATTGACAGGGTATTCTACGACGCGCAGTACAGCTCATTACATTGGGGAGGAGAGGAGTCGGGGATGCAGTTATGCGGATAGTTGGAGCAATGTACCGATTTTGCGGATGCCCAATGTATCGATCGAGCCGGGAATCGGGAACGCACCGTCATACGAGGAGCTTCTGGCCGATACCTCCGATGGAGTGCTTGTAGATGGTATGGGAAGTTTTTCCATTGATCACCAGCGGATCAATTTTCAGTTTGGCGGGGATGCTGTCTGGCGGATCCGGAATGGTCGAAAAGAACATATGCTGCGACGGTTTACGTATCAATCGCACAATCCCGTCTTTTGGAATTCCGTTGACACTATATGTCGGCAGGATGAATGGCGGCCGGAAGGCGTCGTCAATTGCGGAAAAGGCCAACCCATGCAACGCGCGCAGTTGACTCATGGAAGCGCTCCACTTCGACTCCGGAACATTACGATTGGAAGGGCGAAGATATGAATATTGGTGCAATTCAGACTCAGTCGTTCGATATTATCGAACGTGTCTTAAAAGAAGCAATGACTGCAGGCGCTGACGAATGTGCGGCGGTTCTCGCCGGTGAAGACACCGGATTGACACGCTTTGCACGGAATAAAATCATTCAAAATGTTGCCAAAAGCCATCATATATTGACTCTGGCCGTGGCTGTTGGAGGCCGTGAAGCCGGAGTGTCGACAGATGTTTTGAACGAAGGATCGCTTCGGGATGTTGCGCGGGAAGTAGTGGAGATGGCTCGGATGTACCCAGTCAATCCAGAGCATACCGGACCATTAGAGCCAGTGGATATTCTGCCTGGGGATGGGTTCGATTTGAGTACGGCGACGTTTACACAGATGGATAAAGCGGAGCGGATTCGGATGATTTGTGATGAAGCATCCTCACATAAACTGATGGCTTTCGGGACATTGACCACCGGATGGAAGTATGAGGCGTATGGTAATTCTCTGGGGCATCGGGCATGGTATCCGGAAACAATTGCCGATTTTTCATTGACCGTACGGACCGAAGGGGGAGAAGGAAGCTGCCGGGAAAATCGTGGATACCATCGAATTGATCGGATCGCTTTTTCTGAGCTTCTTGATCGGTGTCTTGCCTGGGCTTCCTGGTCTCGAAAAGCTGAACATCTCTCACCGGGTGACTATCCGGTCATTCTGACACCGACTGCTGCACTGAATTATTTGGCCATGGTATTCTGGACCATGGGTGCCCGCCAGGTGACTGAGAAACGAAGCGCTTTAACGAGTCATTTTGCCGTGGATGATCCAATTGGAAAACAGCTATTCAGCCCGTTGGTTTCAGCATATAGCCGTATCCATCATCCGGCATGCCCGAGCATTCCGTTTGGGTCTACGTTTGATATGGATGGTTTCGGTGGGCAGGGTGTCGTCGGCAACCTGTTCGGTAGCGGTGTTCCATCAGATGATTATCCGATCATCGAAAACGGCATTCAGAGGCACCTCTTCTCGTCGCTCTTTTGGGCACGAAAGAACGGAGTAAAACCGCGAGCTTTTCCCAGCTTAATCGAATTCACAGGGACGGAAAAAACACTGGCCGATCTGATTGCAGAAACGGAACGGGCTGTCTTGATTAACAGCTTTTGGTATATCCGGTTCGTCGATCCTAATCATTTATTACTGACCGGATTGACCCGCGATGGCGTGTTTCTCGTTGAGAACGGAAAAATCGTCAAGCCATTAAAAAACTTGAGATTCAATGAAAGCCCACTGGTCTCGCTGGCCAGCATTACTACGATTGGAAAACCAGAGCTTCGGAAGGCATGGTTTTACAACGTGCTTATTCCGCCGGTATCAGTGGACACATTCACTTTTTCATCGGAAACCGAAGCGGTTTAATCGGTTTTTCGCTGCGATTGATCTAGTGTGAAAACTTCCCATCGAATCCGAGAATGATTGACCGCATCTCGGACAAGTCGTTCATTATCCGTAAACGTTCCCCTCAGCCGACTTTTCACTTCCACAAAGACGATGTTTCGGATGTAACCTTCGCTGAGACCATCGAAAACGATATAATCCACGGGCTTCCCAAGAAAGCGGGCATCGGCTGGTGAGCCCGGAAACCCGTGTATTAAAGGAGCCAGTTGTTCAGAAACTAGCCCGGTAATCACTGCCCGTGACCGTCGACGAAACAGCTGTTTGTCTCGATGACCGCGTCTGATCTGAACCAACAGGTACATCAAGCCAGCACCGATAACCACCATCACCGGAATCCAGAACGCGGGAACCGGGCGCTCGAAAAAAAGACTGAGAGAGTGTATCTTTGATACCATTAAAAGCGACTGTCTTGAAGATACCTAATCAAACGTGATCGATGTGAAATTATGAATATCCGTAGTTCCCTTCGGAACGACGTTTCCGTTCAACCGCTTATCAAAATCGATCATGGAACCGTTCATCGAGTGAATCCGGACGGGGAAACGCGATCCGTCTTTCGCAACCGCCTTACCCCATCGATCGGCGAATATTAAATTCGAAATCTGCCCCGGATTCAGTGCCTGATTGCGTTGTCGATTGCCTTCCCGAAGGACGACATGCAACTGGTTACCATCCCAGCGCATAACTCGGGCTTTACGCAAAACGGGCCCACCCTGGATCGTAATTTTATCCACCAGATTTACCGTATTTTGACCGGCATTTATGCCTTGACCCTGAACTTGGCCACCCTGGACGCCTCCGAGTTGCCCGTTACGTCCATAAAATACCCGGATAAAACGAATCCGGCATCGGTGGCCCCGCTTACCGGAAAATTCGATCCGGAAACGGTTCATGTTCGACTGAACAGCCCAACTGGCACGGTTATTTCCACTGATGTCTCGGACCCCAAGCCGCTTATCGCCCGGCATAACAACGAGTTCTCCTCGGACTTCCGAACGATTATCCTCCCAATCAACCTGCACAGTATCGACATTTGCACCCATACAGGGCGCGGTCAGATTCAGCGTCGAACCCTCTGTGTACTCTCCAACATTGCGGATTTCATGGTATCGATTGCCGTCGTCCATGCGGTGAAATGTCCATTCGTATCCATCCACATACTGTGTCGATTCGCACGCGATCCCCGGCACAGCCATCCAAATTCCAATTACTGCAATTCCCCATAAAACTCTTCTCATGCGATTCTCCTTTCTTCATTACTCCAACGAACAAAGTCTAAGGTAAATCACCGGAAAAAGAAACGAAGAAAAAAACTGAAAATCTATATGTAATAAAATTTGACAAAATGCCTTTATCGTGTCATATTATTGGTAGTGCAGGCATGGAAAGGAGTTCCGTATGCAATGGGTTTCGGGAATTGAGAATCGTATAAACGTGCTGATCGGCCGCCTTTCAGGGTCTCTGCCATCGACTCCCACCCTGTGTTCCGAACGCTGGGATCGACATCAATTGGCACAGGTGATGACGTCGTGGCCGAACGAAGTCATCATGCATGTTCATCCGGAATGGGTTGAGGAACGGATAGCAAAGATGTCACCGGATGGACGACTGCACCAATTCAATGAACTCAACAATGAACAACAAGCCCGTCTCGCTTCACTTTTCCCATTGATGGCATCACGCTCACGTTTTCACCGGTTTTTGATGATTGACCTACCCTGGGTCCACTGGCGGCGGTTAATCGATTGCATGGATCGGCTTGAGCGAGCATTTCCGGGTATTACCTTGGCGACATGCTATCGATCCGCTTGGTTACGGCAGGATGTAATGGAGCGAAATCGGTCAAGGGAGTGGCTCTCGTATAAGCTTCATCCCCGGATTTCAGCGGTTTTTTTGCGGGAACTGAACGAAGGAACTCATGAAATCAATGATATTCAACGGGATCAGGTAGAGCGTTTCATTGGTGCCGTGCTGGAAAGGACGTTCGATTATGCCGAATGAACAAGAATCATCTGTTAAAACAATGGTTCGCTGGGTTTCTCAAACCAGCCGTCAGGCACATCGTGAAGCTGAAAAAATCATCGAAATGGCCCGGGAAAACGCGAATCGGATTATCGAAGATGCTCACCGGCAATCCAAAGCAATTCATGCAGAAACGAAACGGAAAGCGATGCTTGAGTGTCGAAAAAAAATGGCTGATCGAATCCTGGAAATACATGCCTATTGCACGCGATTGGAGCAATCCGTGAAACACGAAATCCTTGAATTGGTAATTCGAACAGCAGAAGCAGTTCTATTCGAAGCAGTGGCAGTGGATCCATCGATCGTTATGGCTCGAATCGAACGGGGATTGGAATTGAATCGACGACAACGCTCTGTTCGGCTTTTTGTATCACCTGAAACCGCCCGGCAACTGACCCCCCGAATCAAGGCTGTGTCCCGGGAAATCCTGCTCGATACTCTGCTGACTGTTGAGTCGGATCCCAGCTTAAAAAACGGTGACTGCCGATTCGTTACGCCTGCGGGCACGATATCCATGACGATTTCAGAGGGATTTCGCATAGTGCGAAAAATCCTCTCTCAAACCATTGAAGAATGGAAAGGAGATTTGCAGGATGAGAACAACACGAGAGCGTAAAATGATGGATGATGCCGCTGCCATTCCGAGATTCCCAATCGTGGAATCGGTGATTCAGAATGGCCGCGTCCCGGAAACCATGACTATGATCCGGAAAATGCATCTCAAGCTCCGCGCACTTGAACAAACACACGCCACTGAAATTGAAAAGAAGCGGCTCCACATTGCTGCTGAAGGGCTCGATGTGCTTGAGAAACTGCTGAATACGTTGGTTGAACTGAGTCAACGGTCCAGCCGCACCACGCCGTCAGGAGGTTGCTATGGGCGGAAGAATTGATGGAATTACACCCGGAATACCGGTGACCGATGCATCATCCCCTCGCGATTCCAAACAGGCATCGAAATTCGACCGATTTATGCGAGGACTTGGCACGGTTGCCACTGCCGCAGGAAAAGCCGCATTGAAATTGATTCCCGGAGCAGAGGCTGTGGATACATTTTTTAGTGAGTTGGGTGCATCGTCTATGATGGGGCAATATGGCGGAATGTCTCCATATGAGATGCTCGGATTGCAACAGCAGATGCTTCAGGAAGCACGTGTTTTTACGGTCCTGTCGAATGTCATGAAAGTTCGGCACGACGCTGCCATGAACGCGATACGGAATATCCGATAACCCCTAACGATTGTATAAAGGAGATTACGATGAAGCACATACAGATGGATCAATTGATACCACCGCTAACCGGGCACGAAATAATCGGAATGACCGGAAAGAGCGTCCTCGATTTGATGATCGAAGCCGCTTATCTCCTGGGATGTGCGGGGAAATACCGGGATGCCGAGACATGTTTTCGCTCGGTTCTAGCGATTCAACCGGAGCGCGTTGGTGCGGCTTTGGGGTTGGGAAACGTTCTGCTGATGCAGGGTCGTGTCAAAGAATCGGAGGAAGCGTACGAACAAGTGCTGGAATGGGATCCAAGCGATCCGGCCGCACGGGCATTTCTTGGGGAACTGTATCTTTGCTCAGGCAGAATGAATGAAGGAAGAGAAATTCTCGAATCGGTTTACTGGGATTATCCTGAAACTGAGGCAGGCACCTGGGCATGGAATCTTCTCCAACTCAGCCGGGAGATCGCATCATGAACCTGACAACCGGCTTAGCACGGCCCAGCATGGCTTCACCTCGAATTCCCCTAAACAACGGTTCACCTGTTGCATCAACCGGACCCGCTGAATTCGGTAGAATTTTTCAACAGACACTCCAAGAATCCACACGCGGACAAACCATGACTCATACATTGATTTCCGTGCTGGATCGGTTGAACGATAAATCAATCAAAGTCACTGAATTGCTCCAAAAAGTCATCTCTGGACAGGAAATGAAACCCTGTGATCTGCTCGCTGTCCAGGGTGTCATGCTGAATTTCAACCGGGATCTGACCCTTGTATCCAAACTGCTGGAGCAGATCGTGAACGGTATAAAAAACATTATCCAGACACAGGTATAAAACCATGCCATGGATTCAGCGATACATCTGCCGAACGATCCTCTGCTCGCAGTTTGTGTTCCTGGTTGCATGCCGGGTTGAACTCCATCATGGATTGACAGAAAGTCAGGCCAACGAAATTTTACTTTCGTTGATCCAGGTGGGTATCGATGCAGATAAACAGAAGGATTCCACCAACTCGGATCGCTGGTTGGTGACCGTGCCGGAGAAATCGGAAGCCGAGGCATTGGATCGGTTGATTCGCTTGGAACTGTCCCGGGAGGATCCTCCGGGGTTTTCCGAGCTGTTTAAAAAAGATGGTTTCATACCATCAGAGTTACAAGAGAACACACGATTCGTAACAGCCTTGGCAGGCGAATTGCAAAAAACACTGGAATCCGATGATTCGGTTGTCAAAGCACGAGTGCACATTCATTTGCTGCCCGATTCTCCGGCTTATGGGAAAAAAGCATCTCTCTCCGGATCAGCTTCGGTTTTTCTGAAACTAGCCCCTGGCTTGCCGGAAAGCAGGACACTGTCCGATGAATCCATTCGAAAACTGGTTGCCAACAGCGTGACGAGCCTCAGTGAATCGGATGTTTCCGTCGTCCGCTCTATCGGATATGCATCCAGAGTCTCAACAGAAACGGAATCAATCGGCGGTGAATCGTTCCGACAGGATTACCCGCCGACGGATTCCATCCACTTACCGTTCTCCATAATCTACATTTCATTGTTAGTCGGTGGAATCTTTGTTTTGGCAGGTGTTCTATACCTGATCATTCCCCCCGCTCTGCATAGAAGGAGGTTATCCCGTGTTTCTGCAAGGGAAACCATGGCAAACAATGCTCACTGAACTCCAATCCACCCGGATGTTCCACGAGACCGGATGTCTTGAGGCGGTCAATGGAGTCATGCTGACGGCACGATTGAACCACGTCCGCATCGGTGAAATATGCACCGTTGATTCACAAGGTGGTCATCTTCAGGCGGAAGTCGTCGGATTTAGAGACAATCAATGTCTGTTGATGCCTTTCGGTTTCACGGATGGCTTGCATGTGGGTGCAGATGTGAAACCAACTGGCCAACCCTTTTGTTTTCCTTGTGGATCATTTCTAAAAGGAGCCGTTCTCGATGGTCTGGGATCCCCCATAGAGATTAAACTGAAAAACACACCCCATTTAGGGATACTTGCTTCACCTAAGTCTACAAAAGCGGCATACCGAAGTGTTCATTCATCGCCGCCTGATCCACTTCGACGCAATCGCATCACGAAACCCTTGTTAACAGGAATTGCAGCCATCGATGCATGTCTGACAATTGGCATCGGTCAGCGCGTCGGCATTTTCGCTGCTGCAGGGACCGGAAAAAGCACGTTGTTGGGGCAGATCGCGCGGACAGCTACAGCGGATGTCATCGTAATCAATCTGATCGGTGAACGGGGAAGAGAAGTCCGAGAATTTATCGAGGACCATCTGACTGATGAAGGGATGCAACGATCGATTGTTGTTGCCGCTACGTCGGATCAGCCCGCAATCATCCGGATGAAATCCGCGTATATTGCGACGTCAATCGCTGAGTATTTTCGCGATCAGGGATATCATGTCCTTCTTATCATGGATTCGGTGACGCGGTTTGCTCGTGCCATGAGAGAAATGGGTTTGGCTCGAGGTGAATCACCGGCTCGGTCTGGATACCCGCCCTCGGTATTCGCGGAGCTTCCACGGCTTCTTGAACGGGCAGGATCGAGTGAAACCGGGTCGATCACCGGGATATATTCCGTTCTCGTTGATGGAGATGACCTGACGGAACCCGTTGCGGATGAAGTTCTGTCAATTCTGGATGGGCATATAATCCTGTCCCGGCAATTGGCTGCTGAAAATCATTATCCCGCAATCGATATTCTCCAGTCAAAAAGCCGAGTGATGCATTACATCGTGTCTTCCACCCAGCGACAAATGGTCAATGAACTGATCGGTATCTACGCAAAGTATATCAACAATCAGGATGCTTTGCGCTTCGGATTATACCAAAGCGGAACGAATTCTGAACTGGATCGGGCAGTAGAAATGAAACCTCGAATCGATGATCTGCTTTGCACGGTATGGGAACGAACGGAATCATTGGAGGTTCTTGAAAACCAGTTGAATAACGTGCTCACAGGACCTGGTGTCGATAGAACAAGGAATGACGCGTCATGACTTCATATCGATTTCAATTCATGATCGATGAGTTTGAGCGGATTCTGAAGCAGTCTGCGATAGAAGTGGTTCGACTGAAGACTGCTCTCGGCGATACCAGGTGCAACCTGGAGCGAGTCATTGAGATGTTGGACCGCATAGACGAAGTCGCCGGATCGCTGCGGAACGATATGACGAATTCCATGGGAATCCGATCCGTCAATGAACTGCGAACATCCATCGACCGCATACATGGTTACCGAGTATGGCACGCACACATGAAGAATCGAGCGGTCGAATTGGATGCTCTCCACCAGACATTAGAACAACGATGTGATGCAGCTCAATGTCGTCTGATCCATGCCTATCGCCGAATGAAGGGCTTCCAGATACATCGGGATCACAGTCGGAAAAACACGCGGAATAAGCAACTGAAAACGGAAAAGCGTCAGAATGAAGAGATCCTTGCCATCTACTCCGAAGGAAAGGGAAGCAAATGAAAGTGAGTGATCACAACTCGTGTCCACCGATCCAGACGCAACGCCAAACAGAAGGGATAGCCGGAGAAAAGCGGTTTTCTCGCTATCTGCCCGGCATGAAAGACAAACGGTCTCGCCCGAAGGTGCCGAACGATGGAGCATCCGAAGTAGAGAGGATGATTGCACGGACTGTCACGCGAACGATTCCGGTGCTCCTCGGCGTGCCTTCCGAAATGCACAAAACTCCAACGGTCGAACCCCTCGGATTATCTCTTGTTCAATTTCTTCATGAGGTGATTCGGCGTATCCAGACACGAACCGGTTCGAGCGATTCACAGCATCATCTTGCTTTCGATATTCCAGGATGTGGAACCCTGAGCATCCAGGGCTCCATCCGCTCCGATGCAATATCTTTAGCGATCAGTGGTTTCCGTGCATTGGAACAGCTTCAAGCAAGCCACCTCCGACACCTCGAACGTCGCCTGACTGGTTTGATCGGTATTTCTGTCAGGCTGCAAATGATCCCCCTTCGGAAACGTGATGACGAGCGTGAGGGAAGAAATAATGAAAATGATTCGCGCTGACAGTGAATTCGCCGACTCCTGGATCCAGTTGAACCATGACGATGTGATTCGACGCAATCATTTGGTCGAAACGATAAATAGAGTGTGGAGTAAATGCCGTTTAGAGCGCGATGAAAGAGAAAATACGGAACACGTTTGTTCCATTGGATTGAAAACACCCGCCATGCTGGTTTCTGTTCAAAAACCGAATGCCCCAATAGAAACATTTGGGTTCGATGATGGTCTCCCGAAACTGATTGGACGCAGCCGACGATCGGATATCCGGTTGCTGGATCCGGAAATCAGTTCAGTTCATGCATGCCTGATACCGGATCGATACGGCTCGGTTTGGATCATGGATCTGGGAAGCCGCAATGGTATCACGTGCAATAATGCGATGCTGGGACCGTTCCGATCGAGATCAATAGCCCGGAATGATGTCTTGCTTCTGGGTGATAATGCACTATCAGTTGAATATCATTGCGCTCACGACCAATCGTCAAATGGGTGTTGGTCAAAACCGCTATTCTACTCGTCATATGAAACAGGATTTGTCCCACACGGTCCGATGTTTCGCTGCGAAGATACAAAGGGGAAAAGTCTGTTCATTTTTACCTGTGATCCGTTCCAGGTTGTTCAGTGGCTTGTCGCATGTCATGATTTGGCTGTTTCGCACGAATGCTTGACACGTCTCCATCCAGAGATTGCGACGCAGATCGCCTCTGTGTGGATTTCATCTGTTGTTTCGCACGAGTTGATTCCCGGACTTCCCCCTTTGACGATTTTGCGCCAAGACGAGATGCAATATCCAGTGAATCGAGCCTGGACCAAGGTCGAAGTGATGGCATACCAGAGCGATCGGTGTTTCCCGTTACGTTTCGAAATACTGCCTGAAGAGCTGCCTGAATGCACAGCTTTTCATCAATATATCCGAACACATAACCCGGGTTTGCTGGAAATCACGGATGCATTGACATATTCGGTTTCACTGGTAGTGGAGGTGGAAAACTGTTTTCTACCCGACGATGTGGGGAATCAGTTGACTCCGGGGGATCTTGTGTTGCTTGGGAAACCAGGTCATCTGACCCTGGCAGGAGTTATGCCCAGCCGTGTGTTCATTCATCCGGGCAGCGGAAAAAGTCTACCGACACATTGGGTATGTACTACTACTGGCGTCGATGGGCGGTGTGTTCTGACTGTTTGTGACAATGAAAAGGAGGCTGAAATAATGAAAGGCAATTCACAAGTGAAGACGACTTTTTATGCTCAGGAAGCGTCGCAGATGTGTGAAACAAAAATGCTATGCATCGCTGAGATTCCCATGATGGATCTGCGCATTGAACTGTGCCGGTTATCGGTGTCAGTCAGGCAATTGATGGATTGGGGTCCGGGCATGACGATTTTTACTGATCGAAAACCGGATGATCCGGTGGTTTTGCGATGCGGGGATCGATGGGTGGGAAATGGAAGGCTGGTTTTGATTGATGGAGAATTAGGAGTGGAAATCACGGAAAGAGTTAAGGAGAGGAATCATGAATGAAGTTGGAAGAATGCTGCTGGCCCTGCTCACAGTTCTGGCGTTGATTGCTTTGCTTGCAGGAATGCGATGGGTGAAAAGTTACAGAGGATTGTGTGAACGGGAACGAGGGATGTGTGTGATTGGCCGTTTACCCATGACGGCCCGAGCGCAGGTTGTTATGGTAGCTATCCACAACAAGCAAATCGCAATCGGAATTGCTGGGGATTCACTGACCGTGCTTTCGGTGAGTCAGGCGAATAGCGACATGAATGCAAAGGCTGAAATACGGGATGGTTCAAACAATGAATCGCTCGTGTTTCAAGAAAGGAAGGGTGTCGCATGACTGGAGATCCAATGATTCAACAGCCTGGTATTGTCCTTGTTTTTCTTTCAATTGTGTCATTGCTCCCGATTCTCGTGATCGCGACAACGTCGTTCGTCAAGCTTTCAGTTGTGCTTTCCCTCCTGCGATCAGCACTAGGCACTCCGCAGATTCCCGCTAACACGGTCATTACGGGGCTATCGCTGGTTTTATCATTGATTGTGATGAGTCCGGTCTTGACTGCGATTCAGGACCGAATGGCGGAAAAAGATCTCTCGCTGCGCATCTTGATGGAGGGTGATTTTCAGAAGCATGCCGATCTATTCGTTGCATGTTCACGGGAACCGATGGTCAGCTTTTTACTGAAACATGCTCATGAGCAGGAAGTCACGATGATGCGGGAGATGGTGGTTGCCTCTCATGGTTTGGATGTCGGCCAGGAGGGATCTCCGGTCCTGGTTGCCGTTGCTGCATTTGTGTTGTCTGAACTAAAGGAGGCATTTCAAATCGGCTTTATTATTTTCTTACCGTTCTTAATCATCGACATGGTTGTTGCAAATATTCTTCAGGCCATGGGTATGGTCATGCTTTCGC
Organism: candidate division CSSED10-310 bacterium; assembly: GCA_016927515.1. GTDB lineage: Bacteria > CSSED10-310 > CSSED10-310 > CSSED10-310 > CSSED10-310 > JAFGMN01. The sequence continues at coordinate 45,651 of JAFGMN010000287.1, forward strand.
CGACAACAATTTCCCTGCCGTTTAAGTTGTTGTTGTTTGTCTTGGCGGATGGATGGCACTTGTTGATTCAGGGTCTTGTCGCCGGTTATTTATAGGAGGAACAAACATGGTGGTGGTGATCGAGCAGTTGTTAAGGGAATCATTGGTTTTGTGCTGCGTTGTTTCGGGACCGGTGCTAGGAGCTGCCTTGGTTGTGGGGTTTTCCGTGAGCTTTTTTCAAGCGGTGACGCAGATTCAGGAGCAAACCATGTCGTATATCCCGAAGCTCGTGGTTGTTTTTGTCGTTTTGTTAATGAGTTTTGGATGGATGGCTCGTTTGCTTGTGGCGTTTTCCCGGAAGCTTTTCTCGAGTATCGCCGGGTTACCGGTAGGATGATATGGGCGACTCAGTCTCTATACTGTATACATTTTTCCTTGTTTTTGCACGGATAGTCCCCATCAGTGTGATGTCACCGGTTTTAGGTGCCCACTGGGTTAATGGCAAGGCGCAGATGGTGATGTGCGGCGTGATCAGCGCTTGTATGCTTCCAGCGGTGACTGGCCCATTGCCTGGGAATCTGGTGGTGGGTCTGATCGTTGAGTGCTTGCGGGGATGTATCTTGGGATTGTTGACATCATTACCGTTTCATGCGATTGAGGCTGCTGGTGAATGGCTGGACGTGAATCGTGGAGAGACGTTAGCATCGCTTTTAATTCCTCAGTTTTCGACCCGAACATCTTCGATGGGACGATTGTTTTTAGTCATGGCCACCGCATTATTTTTTAGTTCGAATCATCATCTTGTCTTTATCCGGGCGTTGCAGGAGAGTTTTGTGCTAATCCCGATGACTTGCAGTTGGCGCGACGGATTTAGTCACGATTCGATGGTGGCAGCAACTTGGGTGATCGATGGTGTTTCCGTCTATTTCCGTACAGCGATGCGAATAACGTTGCCCATCGTTTTCCTGTTATGGTTGACGGACATTGTACTGGGTTTCATTAATCGGGTAGCTCCGGCGTTGCAGGTTTTTTATCTTGGATTGCCTCTGAAATTGTGGCTTGGAATTGGCATGGCTGCATTGATAACCCGGCGGTTAGTCCCGGTTATTCTGGATGTGCTTGTCAGGCCGGTGGTTATGTAACTTGACGAATCGATCACTGCTCTTTACAGTGAGCCTGCGCTGAAGTGTGAAGAAGCGTGAAGAAGCGTGAAGGAGAAACTGGATGGCTGAAAAACGAAACTTTCTACAGAGGTGCTCATTTTGCGGGAAATCGCAGCATGAGATCGAGAAAATGATTGTTGGACCCCGCGTGTATATATGCAATGAATGTGTTGAGCAGTGTTATCGGATGCTTGAAGATGACCGCCGTGAGATTGGGTCGTTTGCAATGGAAGACATTGATCTGCCGACGCCTTCGGAGATCAAAGCTCATCTGGATGAATATGTCATTGGGCAGGATCAGGCGAAAAAGATATTGTCAGTGGCAGTGCACAATCATTATCGACGAATTGAGCACAAGGAATCGAAAAAAAGCGATCCGGAAAACTACGTTCATCTCGATAAATCCAATATTATGCTACTGGGTCCTACCGGATCGGGTAAGACATTATTGGCTCAAACATTGGCCCGGTATTTAAAGGTTCCGTTCGCGGTTGCAGATGCGACGACGTTGACGGAAGCAGGATATGTCGGAGAGGATGTCGAGACGATCATCCTGAAGCTGCTTCTGGCTGCAGATATGAAAATTGAGAAGGCTCAGAGGGGAATCATCTATATTGATGAGATCGATAAGATTAC